>CAZQWN010000033.1:0-19261 GCA_964596915.1 uncultured Methanobrevibacter sp. | reverse complement strand
TACGCTATAGGTTCCGCTTTTGTAATTCAGATTGATTGAGGCTTTCCCGGTCTTATCCGTAGTTTTTGTAAATGTCTGGCCATTTATGCTGATTTGTATTTTTGCATTTCCGATTGCTTTCTTTTTATATTTTAAAGTTACCGTAAATTTGCTTCCGTCCTTATAATGCATTTTAACATCAGGTGCGCTTAAAGTAACCTTTTTCTTTTCGACAGTTTGTGTTGCACTTAATTTTTCCACATTTTCCATATCATTATTTGATATGCTTAAAGTGCTTAAATCCTCTTGGGATTCTGGTTGAATTTGTTGTAATGTTTCATTTTCATTGTCTGCTGCTGAAACGGCAGAAATTAAAAAGATCAATATGAAAACAAAACATATGGTGTTTATTTTTGTATTCATAATATCTACCTTAATTGTTAATTTTTCAATAAAATCAACAATTAAAGTATGAAATACTTAGTATATGAACTTTATTTTTAAAATCAAATAGTAAATAACTTTTAAAATGAATTTTAAGAGTAAATAATTCTAATATATGACAATAATGCACATATAGGTAAATTCACTTTGGGCAATATCTTTCAAGTTCGCCTCTACAATTTTCTCGTCCGGATAACTTAACCTCTCACAGACGACAACTTTCCTGTCCGGGTCAACGCCATTGTCGAGCAGGAACTGTGCCATATCCTTAACTTTACGTGAAGGAAGCGCAATTGTCACTTTTCCATTGTTGATTACTTCCAATATGTCTTTTATGTTTTCCCTTCCATGAAAGGTCATTACATTTGCATTGTCCCATTGAATGTAGCATTTTGCAGCCGCAAGTTGGAGTGAACTTATTCCCGGCACAACTTCAATGTTTTCTTTTGGGAAGTTTTTTTCACCAGAAATTCTCAAAACGGTATTTAAAACACCGGAAAAACCCGGATCTCCAGTTGACAAGATTGAAACTGTATTGCCGTCGCAAGCTAGTTGAACACCTTCCTCGAGTTTGTCAAGCAGGTTTTTCACATTAAATGCAATTTTTCCTGTAACGTCATCGAACAGGTCTATTGCCCGTGTACTTCCTATGGTGTAATCGCTTGACTTGACAGTGTCCATTGCTTTTTTGGTTAAATATTCACTTGAGCCGGGACCTATTCCAACAATATAAATTTTGCCAGTCATTTTAATCCTCGATATTCAATATTTCTTTAAAAGTTTCTTTAAGGTTGCCTCTGACCTCATCAGAGTAGCTGTTGTCATTTTCATCGTGCAATGTGAACATTGCCAGTTCATACACGATTCTATTCATAGATTTGCCGTATTCAGTCAGGTAATATTCAGTTGTTGCAGGTGTTGTGTCCATAACATGCTTTTCAATCAATCCATTCTCTTCCAATTCCTTCAAACAATTTGATAAGACTTTATTGCTTAGTTTAGGTTTGTCCTCTTTAAATTCTTTAAAGCGCTTTTTTCCAAAAAACATGTCTCTTATGATTTGAATGCTCCATTTTTTGTTGATTAGGTTTAAAGTTCTGTCAACCGGGCAAACTATTTTTTCGCTGTTCATAGTGATAGTTTGATTAAATTGTTATTTATAGTTACTTTTTTGTCACATGGTTTCCTAAAGGTTACAAAAACCATTTAAATATCTAAAATAAATTATTATTAATGAATTATGAGGGATTAAATGAATGCACACGAACAATTGGATTTTTTAATCAAATACTTAATAGATGAAAGAAAGGAGTCAATTGGAATTCCTCAAGATTATCAGGGTAAAAGAAATTTACTTCGCGCGTTGATGAATGTAAGACCTCCATCTAAAGTGTCAGAGGAATTTTTAAAAGTCCAGGACGATTTTTTAACAAATGAAACATCAAATAAAGAGTTGACATCAGTTGAGGATATTGGGGATGTAAATGGTAAATTAATGATTTGGCAGGGAGATATTGCAACATTAAAAGTGGATGCTATAGTTAATGCTGCAAACTCAAAGTTATTGGGTTGCTTTATTCCGCTTCACAACTGTATTGATAATGTTATTCACTCAGCAGCGGGCGTTCAGTTAAGGGATGAGTGCAATTCAATAATGAAAATACAAAATGAGGATGAAAAGGAGGGTAGGGCAAAAATCACCGGAGCATATAACTTGCCTTCAAAATATGTAATTCATACTGTCGGACCGGCAATTGCCCAAGGATTAAAACCATCCGATGATGATTGTGAAGCATTGGCCAGTTGTTATAGGTCCTGTTTGGAAATTGCATGTTATAATGAACTGGATTCTATAGCATTTTGCTGCATTTCAACAGGTGTTTTTAATTTTCCGCAGGATTTGGCTGCTGAAATTGCTGTTGAAACTGTCAATGAGTATCTGAAAAATAATGAAACCACTCTAAATCATGTGATTTTCAACGTGTTTACGGATGAGGATTATTCTATTTACAAAAAATTGTTATTTTAGGTGTTATTATGGAACGTTTTGTACAAAGACTGGATAAAGCTTATGAGGCTATTAAAAATGCGGATTATATTTTAATTGGTGCAGGAGCAGGATTTTCGGCCGCTGCAGGATTGGAATATTCAGGTAAACGTTTTGATGATAATTTTCAGGATTTCATTAAAAAATATGGTGTTGAGGATATGTATTCTGCTACATTTTATCCTTATAAGACTCAAGAGGAAAAATGGGCTCATTGGGCACGTCATGTTTATGTAAACAGGTATGCTGTTGGAAAAACAAAATTATATGGGCAGCTGTTGGATTTAGTTAAAGATAAGGATTACTTTGTCTTAACAACCAACGTGGAGCACCAATTTTGGATTAATGGATTTGACGGTGAAAAAATTTTTGCAACACAGGGTGATTACGGCCTCATGCAGTGTGAAAAGGCATGTCACAACAAGTTGTATTCTAACGAAGAATTGGTTTATGAAGCAATTGAGAAAACTGAAGACTGTAAGATTCCAACTGATTTGGTTCCAGTTTGTCCTGTCTGCGGCGGAAACATGGAAATTAATGTTAGAAAAGATAATTTCTTTGTTGAAGATGATGAATGGCATGTAATGAGTAAAAGATATTCAGATTATTTGAATCATGTTGATGAAAATAAAAATCTTGTATTTTTGGAATTGGGTGTTGGTTTTAACACTCCCGGCATTATAAGATATCCATTTGAGCAGATGACTTATAATTATCCAAATACTACATTAATCAGACTAAATAGAGATTATCCTCAGGCAATACTTGAAAATAAAGATAGAACAATTGGTTTTGATGAGGAAATTTCAGAGATTTTTGACTATTGGCTTTCAAGAGTTTAAATTCTCTATTTCTTTTTTTAAGAATTTGTATATTGATTCTGCTCCAATCAAATCACCCGGGTCTTCCCACTCTGAAGGATATATGATAAATGGTTTTGTCTGATCTCCGCCTAGCCCTCCATGAGATCCGATTAGTTCTTCAAATGCGCATACTTCATCATATTTTTCATCATAAAAGCTATTGACTAAAATATCGGGCATGTTTTTAAATGTGTTTTGTCGTCTCAAGTGTTTGGAGGCATTTGCTCCAAATCCTTCAAGAGGATTTTTACCAACTATTTCATCATTTTCTAAATAGTAAATTCCATCCTGGCCAATGACCATTCCTCCATTCGCTATTGAATTCACTAGAATAAATCCGATTCCGGTGTGTTTTACAAGGCCGGGTATCAAGTCGGGGAATAACATCACAATTTCTTCATAAGTGAGGCGCTGGCTCCATTGGGTTAGATAAATCAAACCTAAATTGCCGGAACCTAAAACTATCAGTTCAGAGTCTTTTGCTTTTTTGGTACTTTGTTCTATGCTTTCATATCCTTTGATATAATCCAGACTGTTTGAATATCTGTCTCTTATATTTTTGTATTTTTCATTTTCAAATATGATTTTAGGTTTTCGTTTTTCAACTCCGTCCTTTATGTCCTGAAGCGATTTTATGTCTTCAAACAAGTCGTCACGAATATTATCAAATTTATCTTTAATACCTCTGATTTGCTTATTTTCAGGAATGACGGCATCTCTGAAGTGATCAATATTATATTCGGTTTTAAATATCAGCATGTCGTCCGGAAGGAATTTTCTGACATAATTTCCCAATGTTATTCCGTATCTCTGTTTAAAGGTGGCGCCTTTGGATTGTCCGTGGTCGGATAGGACTACTATTTCATAATCTCTGTCACTCATTTCAATTGCTGATGTTAATTTTGCAAATTGGTAGTCAATGTACTTCAATGCTTTCCAAACGTCATCGTCCTGAACTCCTGAGTGATGGGCAATTTCATCATATCCCATGTATGTTGCATAGGCGGTGTCAATGTTTCCTGTTAAAATTTCACTTGTTAGGACATCTGTTGTGGCTTCTCTTAAAACCACATTAGCCCCTGCTCTGACTGCAGCATAAACGATGGTTCTTCTAAGTCTCGGTTGAATGTTTTTTAAGTAATGGACTACTTGTGACTTTAGTTCTAATATGATGTCCCATAGGAATAATACAATTAGTCTTTGATAGTTGTAGGCATCCAAAAACACTGCATCCAACGTTTTATTGTAAATTTTTTTCAGTCCGTTCAATTGTGATGAGGTCAATGTTGGAATTTCGCTGTCTCCTGAAAACATGTTTGCAATGCTGATTCCATTAACCAATAAACCTTTGCCGTTGCTGATTCTCTTTTCAATTTTAGGAGCATCACTTAATTTTCCGGAAACAACAATCTGATTGCTGTTTTCCTTTTCAACCCATCTGTAAGCCACAATATCCTGGTTATTTCCGTGTAAGATTCCTGCCTGGCTTGCTCCGGTTTGTGATGACAGATCTGTTTCCCAACCTTTTAATGTGTGTGACTTGCTATCGATCCATTTTTCAATGTTTGGCATCATGTTTTTCTCAATTGCCTTTTTTAGGGTATTTATTGAAAGCCCGTCAATTTCAATCATTATGACTCCGGGATATCCCTTCTTATACTCTGTTTTCTGCTTCAAGGCATATCTTAAAATACTTTTTATGTATCTGTCAAAGTGATTGTTGTTTGTAATGTTGGTTATGAATGTTGTGGTGATTGCCATCACAATCGGAACTTGAAGGACTCCATAAACTCCGGCTGAAACTCCGGGAATAAATAAAGAAGAGATATAGAATATTATCGAGTTGATAAATAATGATCCTATTCCAAAAGTAAATATGATTATTTTCATCAGAAAACGTCTAAATATTGGCCATAGTAGCGAATTTGCGATAGCTACTGCTATTACAATGATGAATGCATTATACCATGGGCCAACAGCAAAATCAGTGCTGATGTAATCCACGGCATATATAGCTACTGCATTGGCTAAAATATACAGTAATGTTGTGATTATTGTCCAAAGTGATGAGATTAGTCTGTTTTTAATCATTTAATATCAATTTTTTGTTTTTTACTTGTTTTCAATGTGATTATTGTAACTTCAGGTTTGCAGTTGATTCTAATTCTAAACGAATTTGTTCCAAGGCCTTTGCTTGTATACTGGGTCATGTTTCCAACTTTATAAAGTCCTACAGGATATTTTGTTGAATTCGGACCTCTGAAAGGCGTTGTTTCAACTTTCGGAATTATGAATTGTCCTCCATGGGAATGTCCGGAAATTTGAAGGTCAAATAATCCTGTTTGCGAGGATTCCTTTGCAAAATCAGGTTCGTGAGCAAGCAATATGCTTGGAATGTTTTTTGGCATTTTTGCAATTACCTTGTCTAAATTGTCGGCACAAACTGTGCTGCTGTCAACACCGCAAATGTTAAGGCGATCCCCATTTTTTTCAAGGGTAATCACATCATTGCTCAAATCGGCAATGCCGGAATTTTTAAATATTTTTCTGATTTTTTCTGAACCCATCCAATGGTCATGATTTCCCAAAACACCCACTTTGCCGTAAGGCGCATGCAATTTCTTCAATGAATTTTCCAAAGATTTTTCATAGCCTTCAATGACATATGAAAAATAATCGCCGGTTAATGTAATCAAATCAACATTTAAAGTGGTTACATAGTTGATTAAATCATCTAAATATTCGGGATTAATCCATTGGCCCAAATGAATGTCGGTCAAATTTAAAATCTTGAAATTATTGAAATTCCAGCTTAAATCATCTAGTTCAACGTCAATTTCCACCAAATCAATATTTTTCGGATTAAATTTCTTGTCTGGCAAGGAATAGGTCATCGCATCCTGAATGCCTTGGCGAATTTTCATTGCCCCCGGACGGTCAATTTCTTCATCTTTCATTGAATATTATTTTTCTCTCTGAAACTATTTATAATTTCAATTACAAACATTAAGATGTTATTATATATTAAGTGATTATTATGCTTCAAATTGCAGTTTGTGGAAAACCAAATGTAGGAAAATCATCTTTTTTCAACTCAGCAACTGCATCTGCTGTAGAAATGGCAAATTATCCATTCACAACTATCGATGCTAATAAGGCGGTTGCTCATGTAATTAAAGATTGTCCATGTCAGGAGTTGGGTGTCACATGCAATCCTCACAATTCAATTTGCGTCGATGGAAAAAGATTGCTTCCGATTGAAATGATAGACGTTGCAGGACTCGTTCCTGGAGCACATGAAGGAAAAGGATTAGGTAATAAATTTTTAGACGATTTAATGCAAGCTAAAGTATTCATTAATGTAATTGATGCTTCAGGTTCAACAGACCTCGAAGGAAACCCCGTTGATGCTGGAAGCCATGATCCACTTGAAGACTTGGAATTTCTCGAAAATGAGATCGTAATGTGGATGTATGGAATTTTGTCCAAAAATTGGGTCAGACTTATAAGAAAAGTTGGTGCGGAACACCTTGACATTTCAAAAGTGTTGTTCGACCAATTGTCAGGTACTGGAATAGCTATTGAAGATATTATTGAAGCCAAAAGAACAATTGAACCTGACTACAATAAGTGGGAAGAAGAAGATTTAATTGAATTAACCCGTAATATATTGCACATTGCTAAACCGATGATGATTATAGCTAACAAGGCAGACTTGCCGACTTCCGCTGAAAACATCAAAAGAATCAAGGAAAAATATCCGAATGTAATTCCGACTTCAGCAGGTTCAGAACTTGCTCTTGTGAAAGCCGCAGAAGGAGGATTAATCAGTTATCTCTCTGGTGAAGATCATTTTGAAATCTTAAAACCGGAAGAACTGTCCGATGCTCAACGCAATGGTTTGGAGTACATTCAAACAAACATCTTGGATGTTTATGGTAGCACTGGTGTTCAGGAAGCTCTAAATTATGCCATTTTTGACTTGCTGGATCAAATTGTTGTTTATCCGGTTCAGGACGAAAACAAATACACAGACCAGAAAGGCAATGTCTTACCGGATGGATTTTTGGTTCCTAAAGGTTCCACTCCAAAGGAATTGGCTTACATTGTCCACACTGATATCGGTGATAAGTTCATGCATGCGGTTGACGCAAGAAAAAACATGCGTGTGGCAAGTGACTATGAGCTTCAGGACGGAGACATTATAAGTATCGTAACAAGAGGTTAACTCCTCTACTTTTTTTTAGATTTTCATGGTAAAATTAACTCGAGATTTAAATCCCCGAGAATTTAATGACTATTATTTTTTAAAAGATGAATTTAAGGATTTCTGTAGGGGAGAAGGTTTAAAAGTAAGTGGGTCCAAACAGGATTTGGAAGAAAGGATTGTTCATTATTTAGCTACTGGTGATGAGTTAAAGGAAGTTAATGTTAAAAAAATTCAAAATTATTCTGTATCTGAAATTACTTTGGATTCAAAATTGGGTGAAAACTTCAAATGCAGTGAAGACATAAGAACATTTTTTGAGGGTGAAATTGGCAAAGGATTCAAGTTCAAGGTAAAGTTTCAGAAATGGTTAAAGGCAAATCCTGAAAAAACATATAAAGATGCTGTTGATGCATATTTTGAAATTCAAAATTCCGGTGAGAAAACCGAAATTGATAAACAGTTTCAATACAATCAGTATATAAGAGATTTCTTTGAAAACAACGATGACAAATCATTGGATGATGCAATTAAATGCTGGAAATACAAAAAGTCCATTAAAGGTCATAACAGATATGAAAAAAGCGATTTGGAGGCATTACTGTGAAAAAGGTTAAAATCACAGTCATGAGAAAGGTGAGGCATGATGATTTGATTGAAAAATATGAAAATCCGTTGGAACATGAATGTGATGTTGAGGAAGGTCAGGTTTTCATTGCAAACGGTTGGGAAAAGCCAGATGATTTTTGTCCAAGTGCATGGGAGAGTCTTTCACCATTTGTTATGGGTTTGGCCAATGGGGCTGAAGATTTCTATGATGGCTGGATGAAGAATAAAAAATCAGCAATGATATCCTGCAATGATGGTTTTAGACCTGTAAGCTTTCTTTTAGAGACAATGGAAGAAGATGCAGATTAATTCTATTTCAAAATTAATTTACATTCAGGAACTTATTGTTGGTTCTTCTAAAAATTCTTTTGATTTAAGATAATATTGTATTCACTATGTGCAAAAGAAAACTATAAAACACATATTAAAGCCAAATTATTTTGGAAAATTTTCGGATAACTCCAACTAGGTTTTCTTCGACATCACAGATTGCTAGCACAAAATTAAGTTAAATGCCAACAATTTATAGTAACTTGCTAAAAACAAATAAGAGATTGCAAGCACTAAATTTTCAACAGGCATGATACATACTCTCCGGTTGATGGAGTTTTAAGTATAGGTTTTCCTATCATAAAAACACCAAATTTGTATATGATTATATTAGTGTTTTAGAAATAATTATTTTTAGTTAAACTTATTTAATATTTGCCATTTTTAAAAATAAAGATTGTTATTACTTCATAAAATTGTATTAGTTTTAATAAATTGTTTTTATTTAATAATAAGCTATTAGAAATCTTTATATATTTGCAATTTAATATAATTAAATAACATCTTGTTAGATGTGTGCTGCATGATGCAGACCAAATTTGTATATGGTGAATGAGGATTGTTTGTAAATCAAATTTTTCCTTATTCATTTTTAAACTATTTTTTTAATTATTTAATAGATCTCTAGACGATGACATTTGATGGTGGAAATACAAAAGTCCATAACCGATATGAAGCGATTTGGAGGCATTGCTGTGAAAAAGGTTAAAATTACAGTCATGATGATTTGATTGAAAAATTTGAAAATCCGTTGGAACATGAGTGTGATGTTGAGGAAGGTCAGGTTTTCATTGCAAATGGCTGGCAAAAACCGGAAGAGTTCTGTGACAGTGCGTGGGAAAGTCTATCTGCTTTTGTAATGGGTTTGGCCAATGGTGCAGAGGATTTCTATGGTGGTTGGATGAAGAATAAAAAATCAGCAATGGTATCCTGCAATGATGGTTTTAGATCTGTAAGTTTTCTTTTAGAGACAATGGAAGAAGATGCGGATTAATGGATTATAGCTAAAATTATTTTATTAAAAATGAAATAGTATTTTCCATATCATTAATTTTAACTATTGTTTCATTTTTTGTCAAACCAAATGCCAATTATTTCAATTATATTAATATGGGATACAATTATACTTCTTTTTGGAATAATGGTGGTTGTTGAGGTTTTAAAAAAATTTGGCTATTTTTGAAATGCTGGTTCGTAAATTGCTATCAAAAATTTCCAACACTCGCCAGCTTGTTCTGGTTCTGGTATTTACTTGATTTTTGAGTTTCATATTCATAACAAATGATGTTTCATTGATTATTTTGTTCCATTTGCAATGTTGGCCTTAAAGAAAGTAGGCAGATTGGATTTGATTATTTTGACTGTATGTCTGCAAACCATTGCAGCTAATGTCGGATGCGTGGTTCTTCCTATTGGTGCTCCTCACAAATCGTGATGTTTACAGTTTCAAATATTCCATTTGAATCATCTTTATACTTTTGCCGTATATGATTGCATCCTTGATATTTTTGACAATTCTTTTGTTTTACATTCCAAAACAGATATGGATTTCCAAAGAGGTCAGAAATAACAGTTGATCTAAAGAATTCCTTAAAAGAGTATTCTCTGGTGTTGATTATTTTCTGCTTTTAACTTTCATTGCATTATTTGTCCTAATGGGCAATCTGAAAAACATTCCATTTTTCAATTCATTGTTTAGGCAGTTCATTTTAGGCAATGAAGTATTGTGGGGCGTTATTGCATCTCAGATAATTTCCAATGTCCCTGCTGCGATTTTACTGAGTGGATGCAATACTAATTACGAAGCCATTATTGTTGGAATCAACATTGGGGGATTTGGAACGCTTATAACATCAATGGTTAATCTGATTTCATATTATATCCTCGCCTGTGAGTGTTGTGAGTTTAAAATCAGGTATCTGGCTATATTTTCACTTTTAAATGTGATTTTGCTTTTCATATTGATTTTTGTAAATTTTTTAATTTAGATTATTAGAAAATATTTTATTTTTCAAATTCCATAATAAGGTTATGAATGATTCATTAAAGATGTATGATGATTTTTCAAATGTCGTTTCAAATGAGGAAAGCATTTCCGCAGACTCCGTTCTGGATATCTTAAAGCAATATTCGGGTAACATTTCAGTATTTGATTTGATGGCCGTCAATGCGGAGATGATTGAAGAGAGCAAATATGTGCAGGAAAATTACAAACATAAGAGTCATGAAGTTTACGTTAAATACTTTTTGGGACGCATTAAGGATGTTCACGGTGACAATAACTCGTATTGCCATGACATTGATAAAGAAGAGTTCATTGATGCAATCGCCACTTTAAAATCATACCATATCAATGAATCAGCAACATCAAAAACAAAATTCCCGTTGATTTATGGAATAATCTCCATTTACACCACTTTTATTCTGGAAGAGCCTATTCATCCGGTAGGTACTCCTTTTCCGGGATCATTATATGTTGAGGAGCATGATGGTAACTTCTATTGCCCGGTTAAGGATGCAAATCTTGAGTCTCCAAATGCTGTATGTAAAATGTGCATTGCAGAGCAATTGGATTTTTAACATTAACGATTGAATTTTAACATTTTCATTAAATTTTCCTTTGTGGATATATATCCTAATTTTTATTTATGTTAATTTTTCAAAATGCTTTCCGTTAATGTCAATGTCGATTAAAATTATTTAAGATTTTAGATTTATATGTCATTTAATCAATTAAATTTTCAATATTAGTGATAGTATATATCTAAGAAAAATCAAATGATTAATTGGAGATTATAATGGCTAATGAAAATGTTGAATTGATGAGGGGAGAGCCTGAAAAAGCAGTTCGAAAACTTGCAATTCCAATTATGATATCGATGCTTTTGACAGCATCATACAATATCGTCGATGGAATATGGGTAGCTGGTCTAGGTCAGGCGGCTATTGCAGGAATTGGGTTTGTAACACCGATATTCATGATTTTAAACGGCGTAAGTGTAGGTCTTGGAAATGGTGCAACAAGCAGCATTGCCCGTGCAGTCGGTGCAAGAAAGCATGAAGGGGCCAGCAAATCTGCAACTCACTCTCTTTTGATATTTTTGATAGCTTCTATAATACTGACAATACTTTTGCTAATAATACAGGAACCTCTGCTTAAGACATATGGTGCAAGTGGCCAGTCATTGGCGGAGGGTATTAAATACGGTACTCCTTTGTTTTTAGGTTTATTCGCTTTCATATTTGCTAATGGCGGTAGTGGTGTCCTTCGTGGTGAGGGTGATATGAAAAGGGCAATGTATGCGATGATTGTCTCTGTCGTTTTAAATTTCATTTTGGATCCTTTGTTTATTTATGTCCTTAATTTGGGGTCAGCTGGTGCTTCTCTTGCAACAATAGTAAGTTCTGTAGGCTCAGCTTGCGTAATCATGTATTGGATTTTAATTAAAAAAGACACTTATGTCGATGTGACATTTAAAAACTTCAAATTTGAATCTCCAATAGCTCGTGATATCCTGAAAGTCGGAATCCCTTCTTCTCTGGACATGCTCATGATGTCAATTGCAATGAGTTTATATCTTATGTTTATTTCATCGATAGGTGGTGAATATGGTATTGCGGCATTTACTTCTGGTCAAAGGTTATATTTATTCGGTATAATGCCTCTAACAGCTATCGGTAGTGCAGTTGCAGCCGTTAGCGGAAGTGCATATGGGGCTAAAAACTGGGATTATCTAAATAGGACTCACATTTTCGGTACAAAATTTGCAACAGCAATAGCGCTGGTTATACTGCTTATTTTAGTGATATTTGCACCGCAGTTGTCTTTGATATTTGCTTACACTCCAGAAACTGCTCCGCTGATTCCAGAAATTACAAACTTTTTAAGAATTGCATCATTTGGTTTGCTGTTGGTGGGAATTGGAATGCCTTCAAGCTTTTTCTATCAGGGAATCGGCCGTGGAACCACAAGCCTTTGCTGGACAATCATAAGGGAAGTTATTTTCACTGTAAGTTTTACTTACCTGTTTGGAATTGTATTTAACTGGGGTTTGACAGGTATATGGACTGGTTTGGCTGTCGGCAGGATTTTAGCATCTATTCTAAACTACACATATGCCAGATACACAATTAGAAAATTGAAAACGGCATTAAACTAATTTTTTAATATTTCTTCAACTTTTTCCTTGTTTTCAAACAGTACGCATCCGCCTTCATGATGGTCCATCAGTATATTGCCGTCACGAAGTGCTTTGAATAGGTTGGATTCCAAAGCTTCCAGAATGGATGTGTCCCGAACATTGATGTCTGAGTATGGTGATGCGGGGCACGGTTCTGCTCCGCCGTGGGAGTTGATGTGGAAAAATCCACGTCCTGCTGCCAGACATCCTCCGGATTCCTTTTCATCTCCTGGAAATGACATGAACAGCATTTCAGAGTTTTTACTACGTAAATTGTCAATTTCATTCATCAGATGTTCTCTTTGTGTGTCTGTTAAAGCTAAATCTCTGGCACTTTCATCAACAGGTACGAATTCAATGAAAAACAGTACTTTACAACCTAAATCATATAAGTTATGGATAAATTCATCTGAAAGTGAATAATCCAAATTATCTTTTGTCACTGTTATTGATGCTCCAAAAATAAGGTTATTTTCTCTCATAATATTCATGGAGTCAATCAATTTGCTGTAAACGCCATTGCCACGCCTTGAATCTGTGATTTCTTCATTGCCTTCAATGGAAAAAATCGGAACGAGATTTCGCTTTTCATTGATTAGTTTAAAATAATCTTCATTCAGCATAGTTCCGTTTGTAAAAATTGGAAACAGTATTTCAGGAAATTCAGATGCTTTTTGAATCACATCTTCCCTGAGCATTGGCTCTCCTCCTGCAAGAACGATAAAGTTTATTCCCAAATCTCTTGATTGGCTAAAAATATCTTCCCATTCTTCGCCTGTAAGCTGGTCTTGTGGCATTTCATCGCTGCAAATGTTGTTTGCTCTGGAATAGCATCCTGCACAGTGAAGATTGCAATTGCTGGTGATGCTTGCAATTAAAAATACTGGGATATTAATTCCTTTTTCATTATATTTATTTCTGATTTTAGTAGCCTTGGCGCTGTTTTTTGCAAATTTTGCCAAAAATAAAGTTTCTTTTGGATTTCTGAACGTGGCTGAAATTGCATCTTTAATGATATTCTCCGCACCCTTAGCTAAATACTCCTGTAAATCGAAATTGTCCTGCATTAATTTCCCTTCAATAGATTATTTGTCTAATAGGTCAGCCACTTTGTTTGCAATGAATACGCAGCAGTCTACGCATGGAGATTTGTCTTCACCGTTTTTACTTATAATGTCACAACGGACTGTTCCGTATTCCTCTTTAAAAGTGTTGAAAATCTCTTTTGCATTTGCTTTTATTTCAGCAGGGTCATCATTAAGAATTCCGTTCGCAATTAAAGCGCCGGTTACAGCACCGCATGTTCCCTCATCAAATGTTCCGCCCATTCCTCCTGCAAATCCGCAAGCTAATTTGACCATTTCTTTTTGAGTTATATCTGCTTCAGCAGTCTCACAGAGTCCCATTAATGTGGATTCGGAACAGCTTTTGAATGTTCTGTATTCACGAATTTTTTCCTCTAGAATTTGTTTGTCAAGTTTCATAATGAAATCTCCTTAAATAATTATATAAATTAAGAATTTAAAATATTTATTTATTAAATTTATTGTGAGTTGATAAAAATTATACATCCAAGACCAAGTCCGATTGCAGCAACTCTTTACACATTAAGAGATATGAATGTTGATGTTATTGTTATGCATGGGCCAACCGGCTGCTGTTTTAGAACAGCCAGGCTTTTAGAAAGTGATGGTGTTCGTGTTGTGACTACTGGAATGTCTGAAAACGACTTTATATTGGGTGCCGGTGAAAAGTTAGTGGAAACATTAACAGAAGCATATGATGAATTCAAACCGAAACTTATTGGAATTGCAGGCACCTGTGCAAGTATGATTATCGGTGAGGATTTAAAAGATGCAATTGAAACTGCAGACTTGCCATGCACAGTAATACCTGTAGAATCCCATGGTGGATCAGGTGAGGGAGATAATACCGTTGGAGCAATTATGGCATTGGATGCGGCAGTTGAAGCTGGTGTAATACCTCGTGAGGAATCAGACAGGCAAATTGAAATGCTTGAAAAGGCAACGGAGGTTGAAAAAACCCGTGGAATGGCACAGGGAAAATACATCAAGCCAAACTTCGGAGATTCAAAAGAAAAAATAGCTAAAATCGTTGTAAATGCCCTAAAGGACAATAAGAAAGTCGCATTCGTTTTAAATGTCAAAAAAGAAACATCATATCTGTTTGCTGACATCATCAATTTTGATTATACTCAAATCAATCCGGATAACAAACCTGTTTTTGTAGCTAATCTGGATGAAAACATTGGACTTCCAAGAATCAGACAGCATGCCGTCAATATCAAAAATCAGCTGGACATCGGCCCGGATTTCATATCAGGCGGTCTTGATGAATATCCAATAACAGCAGACAAAGCGGCAGAATTCTTAAAAGATAAGGATGTTGATTTGATTGTTGTATTTGGTGTTCCTCATGCATTTCCAATTGAGGATTTTGACATAGAATCCATTGCAGTGACAGACGGTCCACGTTTGGTGGAGCCTTTACGGGATTTGGGCTACACTCATGTTGTCGCAGAACTTGACGCTCACTCAAAAACCCTTGGAGTGGATGAAATAGTATTTTCAGACTTCGGAGAAATGATAAGGGCATCAATCGGGTGGTTAAACGAATGATAACGATTATTGATTATAAAAGCGGAAATTTAAAAAGTATTTCCAATGGATTTAAGAAAATCGGCACCGAATATCAGATTACAGATGACAAGGAACTCATTGCCGATAGTGACTATTTGGTTTTACCCGGCGTCGGGGCATTCGGCAGTGCAATGGAAAACCTAAGGCCGTTTGAAGATGTAATTAATGAGCATGTCAATGACAACAAGCCGTTTTTAGGGATTTGTCTTGGCCAGCAGGTACTTATGAGTTCAAGTGAAGAATCAAAAGGCATTAAAGGGCTTGACTTATTCAAAGGCAATGTTGAATTGCTTCCTGAAGGCGTTAAAATACCTCATATGGGATGGAACAAATTGAAAGTCGTTAATGATTCACCAATTTTGGAAGGAATAGATGGTGAATTTTTCTATTTCGTTCATTCTTATCATGTAATTCCGGATGATGAAAGCATAGTTGCAGGAGTCTGCGAATACGGTGGAGATGTGGTTGCGTCACTGTCGCAAAACAATTTGTTTTCCACTCAGTTTCACCCTGAAAAAAGTGGAAAGGCAGGTTTGAAGATTTTGAAAAACTTTACTAATTTGGAGATTTAATTATGGATATTGAAGGCTTTGTAAGAGCTAGAATTGATGATTATGACTATAATGACCTAGCAGAAATTTTAGCAGTAAGAATACGTGAATACAAAAATATTACTGAAGAAAATTCAGTAGAAATGGCAAAAGCAGTAATTGATGAAGTCTCAACAACTTTAAAATTACAGGAAAGTGATGATGAATTTTTAAAAGAAATCGCCAGTGTAAATAAGGCAGATGTGCTCATGGGTGAAATGGGTGTTGGGTCCCGCGGTGCAGGAGACTTTTTCGTACACAGAAAAATAGCAGAAATAGTATCATCAACAAACACAGCATCACTTGTCAATCCGTCAGAGCAGGACGATGGTGGAGTTGTAAAAGCACAGGTCAATAATGATGAAGTTTATATTACAACTGCTGTTGACGGAATACACTCAAGATTGAGTGAATATCCATTTTTAGGCGGTTTTCATGTAACCCGCGCAACACTTAGGGATGTCTGTGTGATGGGAGCGGATCCTGTTGCAATCTTAAGTGATGTCCACCTGGCTGATGACGGTGATGTCGCAAAGATATTTGACTTCACAGCAGGTGTTGCGGCAGTTTCAGAGCTTGTTGATGTTCCGATTGTTGCTGGAAGTACCTTGCGTGTCGGCGGGGACATGGTTTTAGGAGACAGATTCGTTTCAGCTGTCGGAAGTGTGGGGGTATCCGCATATCCTCCAACAGCAAGAAAAGGCGCAACCGAAGGAGACATTATACTATTGACTGAAGGTTCCGGAGGAGGAACAATAACAACAACAGCACTCTATAACGGTTTCTTTGATGTTGTATGGGATACCATGAACGTAAACTTTGTCCAGGCATCACATGCATTGTTTGAAGCGGACCTTGTAAAAGACATCCATGCAATGACTGATGTGACAAACGGCGGTCTTAGAGGGGATGCTCATGAAATATCAAATACAACAGGTGTTGGTCTTG
Source organism: uncultured Methanobrevibacter sp. (assembly GCA_964596915.1). Classification (GTDB taxonomy): domain Archaea; phylum Methanobacteriota; class Methanobacteria; order Methanobacteriales; family Methanobacteriaceae; genus Methanocatella. The sequence continues at coordinate 2,403 of CAZQWN010000033.1, read as the reverse complement.
AATTTTATGAAAAAGAAATCAGACAGATGGTTGCACCAAATGTGTTGAACATGCTTGAAACATTGAATATTGATCCTTTAGGTGTCTCAACAGATTCACTGATGCTTATTGCACCTCCTGAAATTGTTGGTGACATTAAAAAGGCGGTTGCCAAATATGATGTTGCAATATCTGAAATCGGTGAGGTTAACAATTCAGGAGAACCGATTTTAATAAAAGAAGATTCCACAGAGGAAAAACTGGTTCCATTGTTCAGGGAAGCTGCATACACCAAAATCAAAAAATTAGTCGGAGAGACAACCCCAGAGGACTTTGAACAAATGAAACAAAAAGTTCAAATGGCTTCAGATGCAGCTATTGCTAAAAAGGAAAAGGTTATTGAACACATTCGTGGAAATTAAAAATTTAGAGAAATTATTCAATTTCTCTTTTAACCTTCAATCTCATTTACAACAAAATTGTCATGTGGGAAACATTGATTTTTTTGTTGCAGTAACTTATTTTCTAGTCTAATCAGCACTTAAAGTTCTTCTTATTCCTGGCCTGTATGGTCTATGTCTGTGATAATGTGGGGGGAAATCTTTGTGGGGCATTGTGGGGTCATATGATCTTCTTTCAATGTCTTTTAATTTTTTAGTATTCATGTTTTGCCTCCTAATGATTTTTAATTGATAATAATTTATGATTAAAATATATGAATATTTTTTTATCACTCTAAGTTATATGATAGAAATACTCCGTTTTGGTTTAAATATAGTTTGGAAGAACGGCTATTGTAAAAATAACTTACAAGAATAATGTATTGATAAAATTAGATTTTTAAGTTCGTCATCTTTTTCAATGTAGTTAATTTTCAAACCAATTTCTCTACATTTTTTTGAAGATAAGTTTCTTGAATGACTTTTTGTGGATTTGCCTGATGTTAGTTCAAAAACAATTTTATCAATCATTTTTTGATCATCGTTTTTGAACATTGATTGTTTCAAGGACTTTTTTAAAATGTCCTTTGCCCAGTCCATTGAATTTCTACATTCAAATAAGAAATTGGCCGGATACTTGTCAAGCAATATTGTCCGATAGGGTGTGCTTTCAGGTGTTTCTTCAATTTCTTTTTTAGCTAGTTCAAATTCTTCTATTGCAGTTTTGCTGAAATTCCATATATTTGTGGATCAACAGGACCTAAACTGGAATGTTTTCATCAATATTTCTTTACAGGAACATGCAATCATTGTTCCTCCGGAAATTGCCATTTGCGGTATAATAGCTCTCATGTTGTCACCAAATACTCCATGTAAATAGTCTATGATGAATTGAATCATCGATGTACAACTATTTCAGTAATTAATTTTGGCAAAATTCCAATATATTGATTTTTGAACTGCGACTGTGCACATTATCATAAAATCGCACTTTGAAATTTTTTATTAATTTCTAAAGACAATCATTTTTCATGAAAGACAATACTGGAAGCTTATATATAATTGAGGCAATATTGGCCATTACAATTCTTTTGGTGGCTGTTTTGATAGTGAACACTGTAATTTCCATTCCTTCTCCTGACTATTCGTATGAATCTCATGATTTGGTTTCAGCTCAAGACATTATGAGTAGTTTATCCGGAAAAATTGATTTTGAAGACCAAACTTTTTTGGGTCAAATCTCAACCATTTTAAAGGAAAATAAGAATTCAAAAAAATCAATTAGTGAAGTTTCTGAAATCTGTCAAAATAAGTTGGACAGTTTTAAACTTACAAATTACAAGTTTTGTGAAAACAACAATCTAAAAGGAAAAGTGTTGGCCTACAGGGGAAATGACAATAATGCAAAAGAGGTGTCTGTTGCAACAAGGACATATGGCGATTATTCATATACATTGTATGTATGGTAATAATTAAATAACATATATTTCTTGAAGACAAATAATTTCGCCCTGTTTGTTTTCAATTATTAGAAATAAGTCAAATTATCAGTGACTTGTTTTTATTCTATCCCTGAAGCATTTTTAAGATATGTTCTCTGGTAATTTCATTTAAGTGAAATCCCATCCGGTCCCAGAGAAGATATTCCTCATCATCTATATCTTCACGATAGTCCTCAAGACAACAATCCAAACCAATGCCATATTCTTGAGCAACATTTTTCATTTTATCATAATAGTTCCTTGAATGTTCCAACAGATTATACTCGCCGGCCCAGTTGATGTTGTGCTCTCCCTGGACCACACCTAACAAATATAAATCATTAAGACATTCTTCAACTGTTTTTTCCATTTCACGCACCTCACTATTAGTTTCTTCAATTTAAGATAAAATGTTTTCCCTTTAAAAAAGTAGCCATTATATATAAATCTTTATATATTATAAGTAATAAATTACATAATAAAGAATTTAAGTGGAGGACATA
>CAZQWN010000032.1:0-20206 GCA_964596915.1 uncultured Methanobrevibacter sp. | reverse complement strand
TTATAAAAAATAAGTTTTAAGAAATAACTTATCATAACTAACTTTTAACAAATAAGTTATATTTTATAACTTCTCCCTTATAAATTATTTGTTTTCACATATAAGTTAACACTGTAACAGTGAAAAGTTATTTGTAATAAGTTATAAGTTATAACAAAATAAATTAAAAGTTCTAATAAAAGGGAAAAAAGTTACACTTGAAACTATTTAAATATAAGAGCAACTTTGAAAATAATCAATTATAAATAATAAAAGAAATATTCAACGAATAAAAATTTAATTTAAAATTAATAGCAATATTTCAAAGAGTAAAAACGAAATAAAAGAAAATAAATAAAAAATTGAAACTAATAACTTATAAGTTATAACAGGAAAAAAACAAAAAAAATAAAATAAGGATTATTTAGCATTTTGCAAAGTTCCGTCAAAATAACTAGCATATCCTTTTAAGTCCAACATACCATGTCCTGAGAAATTAAGAACAATAGTTTTTTCTTCACCAGTCTGTTTACATTTAATAGCTTCATCAATAGCGACTTTAACTGCATGTGTGGTTTCCGGAGCAGGAACAATACCCTGATTACGTGCAAAAGTAACACCTGCATTGAAACAATCATTTTGATGAACAGACCTTGGTTCAATATAACCTTCTTTGGTTAAGAGAGAAACAATAGGTGACATACCATGGTATCTTAAACCGCCTGCATGTACGGATGGGGCAACAAAGTCGTGGCCAAGAGTAAACATTTTAAGCATTGGAGTAAATCCGTTAGTATCTCCAAAGTCGTATTCATATTTACCTTCTGTTAATGTAGGGCAAGCGCTTGGTTCTACTGCAATAAATTGAGTATCTGAATTTCCGTCAATTTTATCTTTAATGAATGGGAATAATGAACCTGCTAAATTACTTCCGCCTCCAGCACATGCTATCATAACATCAGGAGTTTCTTCTGCTATTTCCAATTGAGTTTTTAATTCCTGACCTATAACAGTTTGATGTAACATTACATGATTTAAAACACTGCCTAATGAGTATTTAACTTCATCATTTTCTAAAGCTTCTTCCATAGCTTCTGAGATAGCTACTCCTAAAGAACCTAGATGGTCCGGGTTTTCAGCCAATACTTGACGTCCAACTTTAGTGTTTTCACTAGGAGAAGCAAATACAGTACTGTCATAAATATTCATGATATTTTTTCTGTCCGGTTTTTGATTGAATGAAACTTTAACCATATAAACAGTACATTCTATATCCAATAAATTACATGCAAGAGATAAAGCAGTACCCCATTGGCCTGCACCGGTTTCTGTAGTTAATCTTTCAACACCTTCTTTTTTTGCAAAATATGCTTGAGGTATTGCAGAATTTAACTTGTGAGAACCTGTAGGTGAGGAATCTTCTCTTTTAAAGTAAATTTTAGCAGGAGTATTTAAATATTCTTCTAGCTTGTTTGCTCTAACTAAAGGAGATGGTCTTCCCATTTCCATATATAATTCTCGAACATCTTTTGGAATAGTAATATAGCGGTCTGTAGCAAATTCCTGTTCTAGACCAGCTTTAGTAAAAGCTAACTGCAATGCAGCTATTTGATCTTTACCTTCACTGTTTTTCGGGGCAGGAAGAGCAACCGGTAAATCCGCAAGCATATTATACCATTGTTTTGGCACTTCATCTGATGATAATTCTATTTTGTATGTCATATATAATAATATATTAATGTACTATTTAAAGCTTTGTTGTACAAAAATGTACACTTTAATTATTAATATAATAAAGAACAAGTTTTATTTATGAGAATTTTAGCTATTGATGTTGGAACCGGAACACAGGACATGATGATATACGACACGGAAAAAGAATTGGAAAACTCCATAAAACTTGTTTTGCCATCCCCTCATCTATTCATATCCCAACAAATACGGGAAATAGAAAATGACCTTTATTTCAATGGGGAAATAATGGGAGGGGGAAAAATAAAAAAATCCCTTATCGAACATATGGAAAAAGGCTATAAAGTAGTGATGGAACCTACATGTGCTAAAACTATACGTGACAATTTACAGCAGGTCAAGGCTTTAGGAATTGAAATAGCCGATGATTCTAAAGACTATAAAGACTATTCTAAAATTACACTGGGAGATATCAACATCACAAAACTGTCTGAATTTTTATTGGGATATGATCTGGATTTTGATTTTGACAAAATGGCAATAGCTGTTCAGGACCATGGATACAATGAAAATATGGGAGACAGAGACTTCCGGTTTGAAAAAATCAGAGAAAAGCTTCCCGAACCGATATCACCTCTGGAATTTGGATTCGATGAAGAAATACCGAATTATTTCACAAGAATGTGCGCTGTAAGAAGACAGGTCGAAAGTGAAGGAATAGAAGAGCTTCCATTGGTAATGGATACTAAATTTGCATCAATAGTGGGAATGTGTTTTGACGAAATCGCAAAAAGATTAAACAGTTACATAGTAATAGATATAGGAAACGGCCATACTACAGCTGCATCAATAGAAAACGGACTTATTCATGGAGTATTTGAACACCACACCTCAAGCCTAACTACTGAATCCCTTGAAAGATATATCAAACGTTTGGCCTCAGGTGAAATCACCCATGAGGAAGTTCATGAGGATTTCGGTCATGGAGCACACGTTTTAAATCCTATATCAAAAATAGAAAAGGTAATAGTAAGCGGTCCAAAAAGGGAAATGATAGAAAAAACAAATCTTGACTGGCATCATGCAGCTCCTGGCGGAGATGTGATGATGACAGGTACAGTAGGATTAATAAAAACAGCTTTAGGAAGATAACATGCTTAAGATGGATTCCCATATACATAGTGAATACTCACCAGATTCACTATCTAAAATTGACGATATACTAAAAGTAGCAAAAAGAGAAAATATTGATGTTATTGCAATAAGTGACCACAACACTGCTGATGGAACAAGTGAAGTTTTGCAAAAAACAAGAAACACAGATATACTTGCCATTCCATCTATAGAGATTTCTTCAACAGATGGCCATATTCTTGGTTTTGGGTGTGAGGAAAACATACCTAGAGATTTAACACCTGAAGATACAATCGACAGAATTCATGATTTAGGCGGTCTTGCCATAATACCTCATCCATACTGTTTTTACAGACACGGACTACTTCACAAAACAGACTATAAAAATTTAAAAATAGATGCAATTGAAGTAAAAAATGCAAGATTCATCGTTGGATACTGCAATAATAAAGCAAAAAATTTATCAAAAACTGAAAGCATTCCAGGATTGGGTGCAAGTGATGCACATTACTATAAGTTTGTCGGTGACTGTTACAGTTTGGTTGATTGTGAAAAAGATATTGAAAGTGTTTTTAAAGCAATTAAAAAAGGAAATATTGAGGCTCATGGAAAAGGGACTTCAAATATATTACTTTCAAAATATCTTTTTGAAAAAAATGTTTTGAAGAAATTTGATTAAAAAGAGTTATTCTCTCTTTTCAATTAAAATTTCTATTATAGAAACATTTGTTTTTTCATTGTTATAATTTTCGATTTCTTCAGTTGAAATACGAATATCAGTAACTTCTGAATTCGAAACAAACCTATTTCTAACAATTTCAGCAGCGTCGACTGCACGACTAATAGCTTTTCCTCTAGCTCTAATTAAAACACTATTTGAACCTTCATTAAATTGTGTTACTACTGCTAAAACATAATTCATAACAGGTTTACTTCCTACGAATATTGTACTATTTCCCATATTAAACTCACCATATTAAAATTTAGTAATTGATGTATATAAAATTTTACATAAATTTGAATACCTTTTTTTAAACAATGAAATTAAAAATAATGAATAATATATAAGATAAATATAAATAAAAATAAAATAGATAAACAAATATAAAAAATAATTAAAAAAAATAAAAAAAAATAAAAAAAATTGAAAAATAATAAAAAAAGATTAAAAAATTATGTTATTGTGCCCTTTGTATAATCAATAATTTATTAATTGAATCAAGAACAGCCAATATACTTGCCATAACTATGTCCTGATTGGTGGACCTGCCTGTAGATTTATTGCCCTGGGAGTCTGAACTAACTACAAAAACCTCAGCTAAAGCATCTGTTCCGCCAGTAATAGCTTCCAAATTATATTCTTCCAATTCAACATCAATATTACCTTTAATTAATTGTCTGACAGCGTTTAAAGCTGCATCAATAGGACCGACACCGGTGCTTGCAGTTTCACTTTCCTCTCCATCAATTTCAAGTTTGACTGTGGCTGTCGGAGAAACATTAGCTCCCATTGAAATGCTTAATCCTTTAATGACAATTGGTGTTTCACGAGCTGAAGAAAGTTCTGTAATAGCAATAGCTACCAAATCATCATCAGTGACACATTTTCCACTGTCCCCTAAAGATTTGATTTCATCAAAAACCTTACAAAACTGATCGTCATCCAAATCTATATGATATTCCTTCAATTTTGATTTTAATGCATTGGCTCCTGTGTGTTTTCCCAAAACGATACGTCTGGAATGTCCAACCATTTCAGGTGACATAGGCTCATAAGTAGAGGAATTGTTTAAAATTCCATGAACATGAATTCCCGATTCATGAGCAAAAGCGTTATCCCCAACAATAGGCTTATTGACGGGCATCTTAACACCTGTAAAACGGCCAACCAAATTGGACAGGCTGTACAATCTTGTAGTATCCAGACCCAAATCAATACCATAAGCAACCTTTAGAGTCACTACCAATTCTTCAAGTGAACAGTTTCCTGTTCTCTCACCCAAACCATTAACAGTGACATGAGCTTGATTTGCTCCGCATTCAATAGCAGTTAGAGTGTTTGCAGTGGCAAGACCAAAATCATTGTGGAAATGAACACTGAGAGGAGTTTTAAAATTGCTTTTTAAATCCGTGATCAATTCATGAGTTAAAACTGGAGTCAGTACGCCTACAGTATCGGGAACATCTAAAAAATCTGTTCCTGCACTGACAACATTATCAAACACTTCTACCAAGAAATCCCTTTCGGTTCTGGTTGCATCTTCTGCGGAAAATTCAACTGTCAGACCATGGTCTTTTGCATATTCCACAGCGGTAACCGCAGTTTCTATAATTTTTTCTCTGCTCATTTTAAGCTTATAGTCACGATGCAATGGGGAAGTACCAATAAATGTATGAACATATTCTAAATCCGCATCCAAAACAGCGTCAATGTCATTTTTCAAAGAACGTGCCAAGCCAACAAGGGTGGATTTCAAATCCATGGATTTGATTTTTTTAGCAGATTCGACTTCACCTTTGGATGAAGCCGGAAATCCCACTTCGATTTTATCTACACCCAAATTATTGAGTTTTTGGGCAATCTGAATTTTCTCATCAACAGTGAGGGCAACACCTGGTGTCTGCTCTCCGTCCCTTAATGTTGTATCAAAAATATAAATCTTATCTGATAGATTCATGTCCTCTTTTTTAAGCAGTTCTATGTTTTTTATTGTCAATGTATTACTTCCCTTAATTTAATTATAATATCGTTTAAAAGTAAATAAATTTAATTAAAAAAAAATAGGAAAGGTAAAAATTATTTTTTACCTTTAAGTTTTCTCACAACAACAATTGCCAAAACAATGACAATTACGAAAACAGCGATGGAATAATACATTTGGGTAGAACCCGGAACCTCATATTTATCAATGTTTAAAGAATATACATTTCCGGAATCATCACCGAAAAGGAGAGTATTGCCGTTGATTACCGGTGAAGAGGTTATCGGTGAGTTAAACAAGATTGTACCCGGATTATATGTAAACTCTTCAATTCCTGTATATTTGTTTAAAACATAAAGATTTCCATTGTTAGATCCGAACACTACCAAATTGTCTTTCAGTGCAGAGGTTGTCTGAACCTTATTTCCTACAGAATGACTCCACTTAATGGTACCGTCCCTGATGTCAAGACAAGTCAAATTGCCTTCATCGGAGCCTATGTAGACACTGTTGTCATGTTCATCAACAGTTGGAGATGAAATGACCTTATTGTTCAGGTCAACTTTCCAATTCAATCCTCCATCGGATTCATTCAAACAGTATATATAGCCGTCATTTGAACCGAAAATCACAGTATCATTAACAAAACTTGGAGAGGATATTATTTCATCACCTGTTGTGAATTCCCAATTTGTCTGCTTATCTGTACCTATACTGTACATTTTGCCGTTTGTGGAACCTATATAAATAGAATCATTCACAACGATAGGAGATGATTTGAGTTCACCATCCAATTTCTTGTTTAAGACTGTTTTACCGTCATCCTTGTCAAGACCATATAAGTGACCGTCATCGCTGCCGAAGTAAACTACATCCTTATAGAAAAATGGGGTTGACTCAACGCTGTCGCAGTCATATTCCCACACTATATTATGATTGTTAATGTTAATAGCTTTTAGTCCATCTTCACAGCCGATATATAATCTGTTGGAGTTCACAATAGGTGAAGAGTTGGTTTTTGCTTCAAGATCCAAATTCCATTCCTCCTCACCTGTTTCTATATCAATAACCTTTAAAATTCCATCAGAGGAAACGACATAAATATAGTCCTTATAAATTGCAGGAGAGGAATGAATAGAAGAATCCATTTTGAAGGTCCAGAGATTAGTTACAAAATCTGAACCGCCGTCCCTGTAAGCTGCATGGTCTATTCCGCCTGCAAATGAATCCCAATTTTCAGCTGCAATTGGAGATAAACATAAAAGACATATCACAAATCCAATTAATAATTTTTTATACATTTTTAAACCTCCTATACATCCCTATTAAATCTTTTTACTCCAATTATGAAGAACAATAAAGTAAATCCAAGTAACACGACTAAATCCAACCATACGTCACCTAATGTTTGTCCTTTAAGCATTACTCCTCTCATTGCATCATTCAAATATGTCAATGGGAAAACGTAAGCTAACTTTTGTAAAATCCAAGGCATTGTTTCAATTGGATAAAATACTCCTGAAACAAACATCATAGGCATTGAAAACGGTAGGGAAATCTGAGCATAATCCTCTTGTGTGGAAGTTCTTGCAGAAAGCATTATTCCAAAACCAACAAAACACAATGCACCAATTACCAAAACAATGAATGTCTGTAAGAAACCGCCTTTGATACTGACATTGAAGAGAAGCACGGCCATGAATATTAATATTAAAGCCCTAACCAATTCAATTAATAGTTTAGCGGCAATCTTACCACCTATAACGGTGGAAACTGATGTCGGAGTCATAAACAATCTTGCAAGCTCACCGGTTTCACGTTCACCAGCAATTGTTGAACCCATTCCCATCATACAGCTCATCATGATTGTCATTCCTAAAATAGCCGGAACCAAAAAGTCAATATATTTAATATTTCCGTAGATTCTGTTGATATGTAAGCTGATATCATCCTTAAAATTATTTAGAGAATGACCCAGTGAAGGAGTGATATTTGCATCCTGAGTGGAAACGCTTGTTTGTGAAGCTGATACCATATTTGATAATCTGTAAAATATTCCCTGTGTTGATGATTCAAGGATTTGTGATGCCATCTGGTCTGACGAATCCAGATATAGCGTTACACCCCTCTGCTGAGACGAATAATCGTCATAATCCGAAGGCAATATTATGGCCGCCTTGACTTCACCTGTATCTACCATGTGCTTTGCATCGCTCGGGCTGTCCAAGACCTCAAGTACATGATAGGTTTCTGTTGACTTGATTGTGTCAAGGGTCAAGTCTGTCAAATCACCGTTGGACTGGGAAACGACGACTATAGGCAAGTCTGTCATTTCCCCGCCCATACCATATCCAAAAAGTAAAATCATAATTATTGGAAATGCTAAAATAGAAACTAATCTGGCAGGGTGTCTTTTTAAACTAATCAATTCCTTTTTAATCATCCACCAGAACTTTTTAGGCTCTATCATCTTCATTCACCTCTGATGTTGATTTTATAAATACGTCCTCAAGTGAAGGCTCTTCAGTATATATTGACTTGATAATGCCTCCTAGAGAAATAATCTTATTCAATACATTCTGTACCGCCATATCATCAAAACTGTCAATTCTCAAATTGATACGACCGTTACGGGTCACTTCAATACTTTTTACATCATCAGACTGCCTGATTGAATTGATAATGTTCTCGTCCTGGTCTTTCAAAAGCACAGACATTTTCTTCAGGCTAAGATTTTCCAAATCTTCTTTAGTAGAAGTATTCTCCTCAGTTTCTTCGGAAATCTTGCCCAAAGCCTCATTTACTTCTTGCTTATTGCTTTCAAGAAGTGCATCCTTGAGACCTTGCGGCGTATCATATGCCACTAGATTTCCTGTATTTATGATTCCCACATTATCACAAAGCATGTCCACTTCATGCATGTCATGTGAACATAAAATTATTGTATGACCATTGTCATTCAATTCCCTAATTAAATCCCATAGAGTACGTTTAGTGGTTGGATCAAGCCCGATTGTAGGTTCATCTAAAAACAGGATGTCAGGCCTGTGAACCAAACTGGCCACAAGTGAAGCCTTTTGCTTTTGACCACCTGAAAGCTGGCCTACACGTTTATCCTTTGCATATTTAATGTCAACCAGCTCCATCAAATCCTCTATGCGTGAATCTCTTTCATCATGAGGGACACCATAATAATCTGCGCACATTTGGGAGTTTTCCATAACTGTTAAATCCTTATACAAGCTAACCTGCTGCGGAACCATTCCCAGAAGATTTCTAACTTCATCAGGATTTTTCTGAACATCGTATCCGCCAACAGTTGCTCTACCGGAAGTAGGCTGAATCAGACAGGTAAGCATCTTTATTGTTGTTGTTTTACCCGCTCCATTCGGACCCAACATTCCAAAAATACTTTTATTTGGAATTTCAAGATTAAGAGAGTTAACAGCTTTAAAGTTATTATTGTAAACCTTTGTAAGGTTTTCTGTCTCAATTGCATTTTTCATAGTTAATCTCCAAGCCAGTCAAATCTCTAAAAAAAGCAAGCCATGAAGGATTGTGAAGAACAATATTCATATGATTTCGAATATTTTCCAAAAACAGCTCACCTTCTTTAGTGATTGAATAAAACTTAACTCTTTTATTATTTTCATTTATCTTCCATTCACCAGCAATAAATCCTTGTTTCTCCATTCTGGACAATATTGGATATATTTTGCTTGAATTTACATTAATTTCACAATTCGAATCCTCAAAGTTAAAAAACTCATTTAACTTTTTCATGATTCCATAACCATGAATATCCTCTTTTGAAATAATCCATAACATAATATAGTGTATTATCCCATTAGAGAATATTTTAAAGGCCTTTTTTTGTGATTCGCTAAACTTTTCATCTGTCATATTTCACCATATGTCAAATTTTGATATATGTAAACATTTAATATATTGACATTACTCATATATAAATATGAAACTAGGTTTTACAACACTGGCTTTATTTATGGAACCAAACAATGACATCATCAATTTAGCTAAAAAACATGGATTTGAAATAATTGAAATTCTCGGGGAAGACCCATTTTATGAAAAAGACAATGGTGAATTTAAGGATTGCGGATTGGACATGAGAATTCATGCTGCAACAGTGGATATCAATATAGCAAGCCTAAACAAAGGAATTCGAGCCGAAAGTATAAAGCAGATGATTCAATGCGGCCTTTATGCTGAAAGCATCAACGCAAATACGATTACAGTCCATCCCGGAATCATTGGACGTAACGAACCACATCTTAGAAAATGGGCACTGGAACTTGCAATTGAAAGCGTTGGAGAAATAATTGACAACACCAATGTGGAGATTTCAGTTGAAAACATGCCAGTTAGAGGTAAGTTTTTAGGAAATACGGTTGAAGAAATAGAGATGATTCAGGAAGCAACAGGTTGTTCACTTACAATTGACACCGGCCACGGGAACACCTGCGGAAACCTTGAAGAGATGTTGTCTTTAAAAAATATCAGTTATTGCCACTTAAATGATAATGACGGTGTAAAAGACCAGCACATTACATTAGGTGAAGGTACACTGGATTTGAATTTACTTAAAAAAATTGATACTGCAATTATAGAGTTAAACAACTTTGATAACATCTTAAAAAGTAAAAAGGTTATTGATAACTTATAATTGATAATTATTTTTTTTAAGTTATTAGTTATAAGTTATAAGTTATACATCTAAAAAAAATAATATTAAAAATCAATCATGGTAACTTCAAAAATGTCTTCAATGACATGATCTGTCTTGTTCATCATCTTAGGAGATACTTCTTCCTGCTGTTCAATTGTTAATACACTGACATCCGCCTTTTTAAAAGCCAATATGTCATTGAGACCATCGCCGACCATCATGACTTTATAACCGCCGTCCTGTAGAATGGATACCACCTCACATTTGCCCCGTGTGGAAACAGTACCATATGCATTGTCTTCAGGAACGTCAAGCATATTAGCCAGTCTGTTAATGGCTCCCTTTCTGTCCCCCGAAGCGATGAATATTTCAATTCCGCGTGACTTTAATGTCTCGACAGTTTCAAATACTTTAGGGAAAAACTTGCCTGCAGATGTTATTGTATATGCAACAACTCCCAACTCCATATCAACAATCAATGCAGATCCGTTGCAAAGCTCCATGTGAGGGATTTTTTCCCGTAAGATTTCAAATCCATCTGTGATATCTGCAATAGTTGATGAGATTTCACTGTAAAGAATTTCCTTGACTTCAGCCTTTGAAACCTGTTTTGTGGAAAAACTGATGTCAAAATCTATATTATAATCCTTAATAACATCGGAAATTAAAGTGTGTTGGTCAAGTTTCAATAACTTATTGGTATTGAATTGAAGTACCACCAAAGCAAGCGCATCAGCCTGGTCAATCAAATCTAGAGAGTTAATGTCTGTAAATATATTGCCATTAATCACATCTTTAATAACCCTATACCTTTCTATTAAAGTTCCTGAGTTATCAAATACAACCGCTTTTTTCATAATATCAATTTATAAAAGTTAAATTTAAATCTTCATTAAAATAATCAATTGAATTAGGAGTTCTAATTCGATTGTTAATATTCTGAAGTATCATCGGATTTAGGGATATAGTTGTTAATATCCTCATTAAAATTAATATGTAAATAATATACATTAAATTTTTCCATTCGTGAATAAATTCTACAACAAATCGTTTAATTTTTCTAAAAGATACTAAGCCAAAGACTAAAATAAGATGTTTCAATGATAACAATTTTACAAAGTGACTTCGACAAGCTTAAATAAAAAATAAAACAATACACAATTGAAAAAGCCTTCTAAAAATATTAAAATAAGAGATAGAAAAACGAATCCAATTGATATCTCAAGCCATATTAATCAAAAGTAGGTATGTCTTAACTGTGATTAGCGAATAATTTTCAATCATATGTTGTCTAAAAGTCAACAATCTTTTTTTAATCTAATACCTTGTTATTCTTCAGATTCCGCTTATTCAATTAATTCAGACATTGAAAAATACCTCATATTTTTTAACAGCAATTTTATAAACTAGTCTGGTCCGAGGAGAGTGATTTTATACAATATGTATCTCTTCAAGTAGTTGTTTATCCATTCTTATTCACCTTATATGATAGATTAATATATTATAAAACAATATATATCTAACCAGAGAGAGCATTTGAAAAGTAAAAATAATATTTACTTGAAAAGTGCGAGATATTTTAAACTATATTTTACGATTATTAGGTGTTTTAATGAACGTTATTGAAAAGTTAAACTCCATTAAAAGTGGAGAAATGACAGCTAAAGAAAATGTAGAAAGCTTCATTAAAGTTATAGATGAAAATAACAAAGAAATTAATGCATTTATTGAATTAAACTATGAAAATGCATTAAAACAGGCGGAAGCTATTGATGAAAAAATCGCCAACGGCGAAGATGTTGGCGCTTTAGCTGGTTTGGTATTCGGTATAAAAGCAAACATTAATGTAGAAGACATGATAATTTCTGCAGCTTCAAAAACCCTGGAAGATTATTACGGAAGCTACAATGCAACAGTTGTAAATGAAATTCTTGCAGAAGACGGAATTATCATCGGTATTTTAAATATGGATGAATTTGCAGCAGGCAGTTCAACTGAAACTTCCTACTACGGACCTACCCAAAACCCTAAAGCTATGGGAAGAATTCCTGGAGGTTCCAGCGGAGGATGTGCAGCAGCAATAGCAGCTGAAATGTGTGACATCACAATCGGTTCAGATACCGGCGGATCCATCAGAAACCCCGCATCCCACTGTGGTGTTTTAGGATTCAAACCGACTTACGGTGCTGTTTCAAGACAGGGTCTTTTGGACTTGTCCATGAGTCTCGATCAAATCGGACCATTGGCAAATGACGTCAGCGGTATTGCACTTGCATTGAACACCATTGCAAAATACGATGAAACCGAATGTACCACACTCGACTGGGAAAAACCTGACTTTACAGAAGTGTTGGAAGACACTTCCCTTGAAGGCCTGAAAATAGCTGTATGCAGTGAATTCATTGACGTTACTGATGAAGAAATCAACAAAACCGTCAATAAGGCTATTCAAAAACTGGTTGATGCCGGCGCTGAACTTGTTGAAGTGAGCTTTGACTACATCGACTTATGTTTACCTACATATTATTTAATCAACTATGTGGAATTCTTCTCAGCTACCAGAAAATACGATGGAAGAGACTACGGATCTAGAATTGAAGAGGTCTGTGGAGATGAAGTTTTAAGAAGAATCAAAATCGGTTCACATATCGCAGAAGCTGAATTCAGCGGTAAATATTACAAGCAAGCTTTAAAAGCAAGGTCTGTTATTAGAGGAGAAATCACTGCAATGCTTGAAAACGTTGATTTGATTGTGGGGCCAACTGTACCTAAACTTCCTCATGAAATCGGTACCGAATTGGAACCGATGGAAATGTATGCCTACGACATATTGACTGTTATAGCTAACCTGGCCGGAATTCCAGCAGCAAGCATACCGGCAGGTGAAGTTGACGGCATTCCTGTAGGATTGCAGATTCAGGCTAAACCTTTAGATGACGAAAAAATCATCAAAGCTATGAGTGTTTTTGAAAACACTCAATAAATTCTTTTTTTTTATAAACATTTTTACACTTGAAATATACCTCTAAAATATATAATAAAAAATCAAATAGATTATAAAGAGAGGTTGTTGATATGACAAAAATTGGACTTGCTTATATAAAAGGTGCTGTTCCGGGATTTGAAGATTTTGGAAACTTACCGACAGATATTGTTAAGGAAAACGGTCTTGTTAATGGAAACAAAGCAAGTGAAGAACTTGATGCATTAATCATTCCTGGCGGAACACTGATAGAATCCAACGACATCAACATGGACCTGAACACAGAAATCAAAAGGATGGCCCGTGATGGAAAACCTATAATTGGAATATGTGCAGGTTTTCAGCTGCTTTCAAACCAAATCGATATTGGACGCAAATCACCGGTGCCTATAGTCAAACCGGGATTAGGACTGATTGACGTTGACTTTTCACCTTTGATTACAAGTGACCGTGTTAAAGCAAAAGTATACAATAACTCATTTCTAGTAAAAAACCAGACAGAAGACGTTGACGGATTCCATACCCATACCTATGGTAAGGTGGAGGGTGATGCAAAACCTTTATTCTATTCAAAAGTTCAAAGGATGAATTATGGGGATACAAATGAAAAAGGTGACTATAACATCTTTTCAGGAGCATGTAACGATGAAGGAAACGTTATAGGAACAATGATACATGGAATATTGGATGAAAATCCCATCATTGTAGAAAACCTAAAGGAACAAATAGATATACAAGACATTGATGATGTTTACAATAGAAATATACAGGTAAAAAAATATTTACAAAGTGAAGTGGGAATCCACACAGACATCAAGGTACCTCAAATAAAACCTCTCATGAAACCTAAATACCTGATGATTGGAAGCGATGGCTCAGACTCCGGAAAGACTTTCATATTGACCGGCCTTGCAGGTGCAATAAGAAAAAGGGGTTACAAAGTTGCACTTCTGAAAGTAGGTCCCGATGTACGTGATATAATACCGGGATTGTATTTGACAAAAGGAAAGATGGAAGATTTCGCATCCATCAAAATAGGGCATCTTGGATGGTGCGACATAGAATCTACAGTCGCGAAACTCAACTCATCAGACTATGATATAGTGCTCATTGAAGGAGTTATGAGTGTATTTACCGGTCTTTTAAATGATAAGGTACCATTTTCAGCTGCAGAAATTGCAATGTCATCAAACATTCCGATGCTACTTGCTTCAGGTGTAAACAAGGGGGGAATCGAATCAGCAGCTATTAATCTTGTTTGCCATGCCAACATGCTTGAAAAATTCGGAGTTGACGTGAAGGCAATATTACTTAATAAAGTATACAATGACAATATATTCGACAATGTTGTTCCGTATATCCAAAATAACACCAATGTCGAAAAAGTGTTGAAAATACCTAAATTAAAGAATGCAGACATGAGAGGATTCATTCCTGAAGTTGAAATCAGATATGAACTGTTCACCTCATATGCCATGGAGCTTATTGAAAACAATTTGGACATAGATGAGATTATCGGCATGGCACGTGAAGTTGAATTCAATAAAATCTATTCATTTGAAGAAATAAAAAGCAAAGTGATATAATGGCTCTTAATTTAAGTCCAGAAACAGGCGTTAAACTAACAAAAAAGGATAGGGCACATGTTCTTAAAAAAATAAAATATGGCTGGAAGGCAACATGCCTCATTCCGGATTATATTTTTGACGACGACGGCAATGTTCAAATAGGACTCGAAAAAAACCGTCGAATAGTGAGAATAGTTAAAATACTGGATGATGGAATTCATATAGAAAAGGCTCTTAAAACTAAAACCCTGAGAATCAAATGGGAAAAAATAGCTTCAATAAACTCATCAAAAGAAGTTAAAGACGGTTTAGAAATACAAATGCATGACGGTAAATATGTTACCTTTAGCATTTATAATTCCTATAAAATAAAACAAAATACAGAATTCATCGCTAATTATATAGCACAAAAGGCAAATGAGAGGAATTAGCTATTCCTCTAAATACTTATTGATAATGTCCTCACCTTTAAGCAAGATGAGACCGTTTTCTTCTGCGTATTTGCGAACCTTATCAAGAGAAGTGGCCTGTCCGGTTTCACCATCCATCATTTCACAAACTACACATACAGGAGTTACGCCTGCCATTTCACATAATGCAAGGCCAATTTCTGTGTGTCCTTGCCTGTTTTTAACAAGACCGTCTGCACCTCTTAAAAGACATACGTGACCGGGTGATCTGAATGTTGCTCCGAATTCATCAAATCTTTCCTCTTTCATCATGAGAGCTGATTCACTTATAGTCATTGCTCTGTCATGATCTGTTACGCCTGTGAAGGATTTTCTGTGATTTACCCAGATTGAAAATGAGGACCTTTCATCGTATGGAATATCATTTGGAGCAAGTTCAGCCAGTTCAGGATATTTTTCAGTGGCCGCTTGCATAATATCAACCATAAACGGTAAATGAATTGATTCACAATAATCAGGATGTAAACAGTTGCAGATTAAACCGCCTGCATCGTTTCTCATGGTTGCAATTGATTTAGGGGTTACAAACTCGGAAGCAATAATCATGTCGACTTCCCCTTCCCTGTCATCATTATCAAAAACTAGAACGAATTCACCATTTCTAATAGCTTCTAAAGCTTTATCTAAGTTAGTTTCTTGATTCATAGTAACATCTCCGTTTGTACTAGAACCAGGGCTAAAAATAATTACAATTTTATTTCTTCTCTTCCATCCGGACTGTTACCGTCGGTTTTGGAATCTCACCAAATCAACACTTATTTGTGCTCGTGGACTTATTTTAAAAAATCACCACCGGTAGGGAATTTCACCTCACCCTGAGAACGTGTTAACAAATATATTTATCATATATAAAATACTTTTTGGTGTTAAAAAAAAGAAGTGAAAATTCAAATCACTCTTTATTTATAACAACATCAAAAATTAAAGCTGAAACACCACCAACAAAAGCTCCTAGGATAGGCAAAGATAAATCAAATTTGAATGGGAATAATGCTGCTACATTTGAAGGTAAAACAAAAGGAGCAATTAAACTTGATAAAATTAAAACAATAATACCTGCTACTGCACAAATGACCAGTCCGTAACTAACATCTTTTACCATAAAACCAGCTATAACACCTGCAATAATCATTGCAAATAGAAAACTGTATTTTCCTACATTTAAAAAGGCAAATATAAATCCAATGACAAGTGCAATAATTGCTACAATAATTGAATTGATTGCAATTTTTTGATAATCATATTCCATTTTTTATCACCATATCATAATATTAAATAAAGAACATATAAACATTGTTAAAATTTAACAGTGACTATATCACCATCATTAAGATCCAGTTCATCCCTTAACTTAAATTCAGAAATAAATTCCAAATAATTTTCTTCATGTGTAGTTTTTGCAGGAAAAACAATTGCACCATTAACTTTATCATTCAAAATTGCTTCAATAAATTTTACAGCACCGAATTCTGTGTCTGGCTTAATTAAATTTTCACATTCATCCTTAACCTTATTAATTTCATCCAAATGCTGTTCATCGACAACTATATTCAAAGTTCCGGGATACGGTAAAAACCCTAAATTTTTCTCAAATTCTTTAGTATAAAAATCCTGTGAAAGAAAAAATGCCGCCTTTCCCAAACCAGTTGTAACTTCACCCTCTATTTTCATGAAAAAAACCCCTAATTAAATTATGCATATTACTCACAAATACCAATAATATCAATACTATTTTTAATCAAATGAAAATGTAATATATTTCAATTAAATTTAAACTATTGAATATATATAAATTAATTATTTAATGTTAATATATATTTTTAAAGAAATTATTTTAACAATTAACAATATAATTATTAACATAATAAAAGTTTACAGGGTAATAAAAATGAAAATAAAAACTATCTCAACAGATGTACTAATTGTCGGTTCTGGAGGAGCAGGTTCAAGGGCAGCTATTGAAGTTGATAACGCAGGATTAAAGGCAATAATTGTATCGAAAGGTCTTTCATTCAGGTCAGGCTGTACCGGAATGGCAGAAGGAGGATACAATGCAGTTTTCAGGACTGTGGACAAGGACGATTCAATAGATGCACACATCCACGATACATTAAAGGGAGGAAGCTATCTCAACGACAAAAAGCTTGTTGAAATTCTAGTAAACGAATCTCCGAAAAGGTTAATCGATTTGGAAAATTACGGTGCATTATTTGACAGGCAGGAATCAGGTGAAATAGATCAAAGACCCTTCGGTGGACAGACATACAGAAGAACCTGTTATCAAGGAGACAGAACAGGTGCAGAGCTATTGAATGCACTAAAAGAAGAAATCATAAAAAGAGATATAGAATGCATCGAGGAGGTAATGATTACCTCGCTTGTAACCGATGGGGATGAAGTAATCGGTGCAACAGGACTTGACTTGAAAGATTCAAGCCTCATATACTTTAAGGCAAAAGCTACAATCCTTGCAAGCGGAGGTGCCGGACAACTATACCCTGTAACATCCAACACTTTCCAAAAAAATGGGGACGGATATGCAATTGCCTTCCGTGCAGGTGCGGATTTGGTTGATATGGAACAGGTACAGTTCCATCCAACCGGAATGGTAGCTCCAGAATCCAAAAAAGGAGTTTTAGTAACTGAAGCTGTAAGGGCTGAAGGAGGTAAACTCATCAATAAAGACGGTGAAAGATTCATGAGCAAATACTCCCCCGAAAAAATGGAACTGGCTACCCGTGACGTAGTTGCCCGTTCAATCTATAAGGAAATTATTGAAGGCAGAGGAACTGAAAAAGGAGGAGTATATCTAGACATTTCCCACCTTGACGACGATTATATTGACGAAAAACTGGAAACAATGGTTCTGCAGTTCGAAAATGTCGGTGTCGACATTAAGCATGGCCCTATAGAAGTGGCTCCTACAGCACACCATTTCATGGGAGGTTTGAAAATTAATACAGACGGATCATCAAACCTTAAAAATCTATTTGGAGCAGGAGAGGTTTGCGGCGGAATCCACGGCGCAAACCGTTTGGGAGGAAATGCGCTGGCTGACACTCAAGTGTTTGGAAAAATATCCGGTGAAAGCGCGTCCAAATCAGCTAAAGACAGTGAACTTAAAAGCAATGATGAGCAAGTAAATGCAGAAGCTTCAAGAATAGAAGGTTTAATCAAGAAAGGAACTATCAAGCCACAGGAATTTAAAAACAGAATAAAATCATTAATGTGGAAAAAGGTAGCTATCGTTCGTGATGAGAAAACATTGAAGGAAGCTCTAAAAGAATTGCTTGAAATGCAAAAGGAACTTGAAAACCTGGATGTCGGCAAGCAAAAACAATACAATAATGATTTGATAACAGCCCTTGAAGTAATAAACATGGTTGAAATATGCATTTTAATCGTGAAATCAGCAATATTACGTAGAGAAAGCAGGGGAGCACATTTCAGATCTGACTATCCAGAAACAAAAGACGAATGGAAAAAGAGCATTGTACAAAATAAAAAAGAAATAAAATTTGAAGCTAGATAGCTTCTTTTAATTTTTTTATGGCTTCACGAGCCTTATCATAGACTTCCTCTTCATCCAAAACGGTCAATTTCTTATTTTCCATCAATATTTTACCGTTACAAATAGTAGTGTCAACGTTTGAACCGTTTGCAGAGTAAATTACATTGGATGTTAATGTGGAACTGTCCGGGACCATATTGGCACAGTTGGTGTCAATTAAAATAATGTCTGCCTTTTTACCTACTTCAATTGAACCGATTTCATCATCTAAACCTAAAGCTTCAGCACCTTTAATGGTACCCATAGCAACAGCTTCATGTGAATTCAATACATTAGGGTCAAGAGTTGAAACCTTTTGAAGCAGACTAGCTGTCTTTAACTCTTCTATCAAATCCAAATTATTGTTTGAAGAAGCGCCATCTGTACCGATTGAAACACAGATGCCATTTTCTATCAGTTTGGAGACAGGAGCAATTCCTGAAGCCAATTTCATGTTACTGCATGGATTGTGAGAAATTTTAACATTATTTTTCTTTATTATTTCAATTTCTTCATCACTCAACCATACAGAGTGTGCAGCAACAACATCAGGACCTAAAAATCCAATCTTGTCTAGATATTCAAATGGTCTTAGGCCTTTTTCTGCACTGACATCTTCTATTTCCTTTTGAGTTTCTGAAACATGTATGTGAATACCCATATTGTATTCATCAGCCAATTGACGAGTCTTAATTAACAATTCCTCAGAAGCAGTGTATGGTGAGTGGGGACCGAAAAACACTTTGATTCTTCCATCGGCCATTCCATTGCAATTTTCAAACAGTTGCAAGTTTTCCTTAAGTTCCCCTTCCCTTTTTTCCTCATCACCAAAATCAATCATTCCATATGATAATACGGCCCTTATTCCGGCTTCATCAACTGCACGGGCAACATCCTCCATGTAAAAATACATGTCGGAAAATGTTGTAGTTCCTGATTTGATAAGTTCTATTGCTCCTAAAAGAGCACCTATATAACAGTAATCACCATTGAGGTTAGCTTCCATTGGCCAAATGTGATCGTTTAACCAACTGTCCAAACTTAAATCATCAGCTAAACCTCTAAATAAAGTCATGGATAAATGAGTATGAGTATTAATAAATCCTGGAAGTAAAATTTTTCCTTCAGCGTCAATAATTTTATCGGCATTGCCTTCGTCAATATCGTCTGCAATTTCTGCGATTAAATCATCCTTAATTAAAATAGATTGCTTTTTTTCTTCAAAATTCGGGTTTAAAATAAATGCGTTCTTAATTAAAATTTCAGACATGATAACACCTAAAAAAAAATAAAAAAATTTAAAAACTTATTTATAAGTTTTTAATTGCTAATTTGATATCTTCAGCTTTAACAGTTTTACGTTTTGCGATTTTAGCAACTTGATTAGCTTCTTTAGCAACATCACGAGCAACTTCTTCTAAGTATGCAGCTAATTCAGCTT
>CAZQWN010000031.1:18215-20390 GCA_964596915.1 uncultured Methanobrevibacter sp. | reverse complement strand
AAGTAGATCATATTTCATATTATAAAAATTGGGTGATGAAATTTTTTGGGGTAAATATTTCGTAAAATACTATAATTTATCGCAATATTTAAATAGTATGGTTTTTTCAAAGCAATTTTTCAGACTTAAAGCAATTTTTAAGCATTAAAATTCCTTAATATTTATGTACTACTAATGTAAATAAGATATATTAAATTAAATGTATCTGGAGGGGGTATTTTTGAAAAATCCGTATTCTAAAATTAAAAATGAAATTCAAAGCTGGTTGGAATCTAAAGGATATCTGATAAATTATTGTCGTGGTGTTAATGTAATTTCAATAGTACTTTTCCAAAAAATATCTGGATTAGATGATGTTGAATATGTATTTCACTAATGTTTTGTGTAATGATTGCATACGATAAAAATTAAATACTTCAAACAAGTAATATTTACATGGCATTAATGATGCCAAGTTCTTTTTTGGTTTGAACTTTTGGGAAATTCATATGAATTTCCCTTCAATTCAAAATTATTCTCTTTCGCTTAAAAGTCCACCGGCTACACCAACGTCCTCTTTAGCATAAGGTTGGATTAGTACGGTAATAGCTTCAATCGGCAAATCATAAGCTTCAGCCACAATTTCAGATACTTTTTTTACCATTTCTCGTTTTTTGTCTAATGAAATTCCGTCATTTCCGGCAATTGTTATTACAGGCATGTTATCACCAATTAAAATTTATTATCTATGGGGTATAAATAAATTATTATTAGGATTTGATATTATGCTCGGTGAAAAGGAACTTGTTAAACTCTTTCCGGATTTTGCAGATTTGGTGCAGCCATCCGGAATTGATTTGGAACTTGACAGAATATACACTCAGGAGTCAGAAGGCTCACTTATCGACAATGAAAAACAATTGCCTGAAATAAAGGAAATGGAAGGTGAAATATTCACATTAAAGCCTCATACTGCATATCTTGCAAGCATCAAAAGGAAAATCAAAATCCCTAAAGGGTATACCATGCTTTATCTTCCAAGGTCAACCCTTTTAAGGTCATTTATTTCAGTGCAAACTGCAGTGGGAGATCCTGGCTTTTACGGAACACTGATGTTTATGATTTACAACCATGGGGAATATGAATACAAAATCAAGTCAGGTGACAGAATCGCTCAGGCAGTCGTTTTCCCGGTTGAAGGTTCAGGTGAGTATGCCGGCTCATACCAGGAGGCTGAAGAGTGAACGTCGCAGACAGGATTGTTCAAATCCTTGAGGAGGAAGACATAACGACAGTTTTTGGAATACCTGGCGAGCAGATAATGCCTCTTTACAAGGCACTTTCCACTTCAAACATTGAACATGTCCTCACAAGGCACGAACAGGCAGCGGCACATGCTGCAGACGGTTTTACACGCTCAAGCGGAAAGATTGGAGTGTGCATTGCAACAGCATCTCCCGGAGCGCTTAACTTCACAATGGCTCTTGCAACAGCATACAAGGATAACGTTCCTATTTTGGTTTTAACAGGTGATAATGAGCTTGAATACAGGGGCACTGACCATTTCCAGACACTTCCTCAGGTGGAAATATTTAAAAACATAACCCGTGCATCATATAATCCTTTAAATGGAACTGAGGCGATGTATGTCCTTCGGGCTGCAATATATGAGCTCAAGACAATGCCAAAAGGACCAATCCATATAAACCTCTCAAAGGACGTTCTGCTTGAGGAGGAATTCGATGACTTTGATTTGTGCTATCTATGTGAGGATGACATGTCAAACATATCCAAGGCTCAGGAGCTAATCAATTCCTCTCAAAAACCGTTGTTTATTTTAGGAGCAGGTGCAATCTCACAAAGGAACACTATTGAAATGCTTGCAGAAAAATATCAAATTCCAATAACAACAACATTTCACGCTAAAGGAATTGTTTCAGAAGAAAATGACCTGAATTTAGGTCTTGTTGGAATACGCTCAACACCTCAGGCAAAATATGCATTTGAAAATGCAGACTGCATTATTGCGTTGGGAATAAAAGCCAGTGAAAGGACACTGCCTGAAATTCCGGAAAACCTCATCCACGTAAACCTCAACAGGGACGTATTAGTAGGTGACTATCCGATTCACGGAAAGGTTGAGGATTTCCTTTTAGAAATTGACTTTAAGAAAGTCGACTGGCTTGGTGAAATATT
>CAZQWN010000031.1:0-18115 GCA_964596915.1 uncultured Methanobrevibacter sp. | reverse complement strand
GTTTTGCAACAGGTGAAAGGATTGTTGTCATAAACGGTGACGGCGACTTTCAGATGAACATTCAGGAACTTGCAACGCTTAAAGAAAACAATCTGGATGTTATTGTATTCATACTGAACAATTCAGAGTTCGGAATCATCCGCCAATGGCAGGAACAGTTCTATGATATGGAGCCGTATCAAATCAGGCTTCAAAATCCTGACTTTGTAAAGCTCGCCTCAAGTTATTCAATCGATGCGGTTCGTGTTGATAATTTATTTGATCTTGAATATCTTCTTGAAAGTGACCTTAAGGGACCTCTGGTTGTTGAGGTTGTAGTGAGAAGAGAAAATATTCCCCTTCCAAAAAAATGAAAAAATCGAATAAGTAAAATTATTCAACTGTGTTTAAAATGGGGGTTGCAGGATTATTTGCACCTTCAGGCGGTGTTTCGCTTGACGGAATTGTGTAGGTGACTATGCATTTTTCACTACCTCCTCAAGGACATATCCATGATGGTCTGCTGGTGTTTTAAGTTTTGCTCAATGACATTCTTGCCGAATGATGCAGGGAGTCCTATCTATTTTTTCAAATTCTTTCGAACAAAATCTCGAACAACTTCATCTATTTCAATTGCATCATATAGGGGGGCCAAGTAATATTGGCCATTTTCTTCATAAATTATTCCGACAGGTCTAATTTCAGCAGATGAAATTTCATCGTTAATGCGGACTATTTTTTCACTGAATGCAAATGTGAATCCATAAATTTTCCTGAAGTGATATTGCCTGTCCGTTCGGATATCAAAAATGTCTTCAATGAATTTTTCAATATGCCTGTCCATTTCTAACACCTTTTATCAGTTCACGCACTTCTTTTTTTGAAATCAGTTTTATGGCCGGTGGTATCAGTTTCAATATGTTGATGTCCAGTTCATTTTTTCCTTCACCATCAAATACGCTTCCGCTGAAACTTGGCTCTGCTGTAAAGCGTGCCTTTTCATGAGCATTGTTTATGACAATCAGAATGCTCCATATGTATCCTATGTATTGTGCAGTATCTGCATATGAGTCAAGGCCAAAAACAAGATGGTTTTCAAGTCTGGTAATTCTGATGCATTTCATGAATGATTTTACAAATTCCTTAATGTATTCAAAACAAGGTTTAATTAATTCGAATATGTATTTCATGTCCCTGTCTTCATCGGCTTCATCATCGCCATTCTTATCTTTGGCAGGGTAGCTGACAGAGTAGACTTTTATTTTTTTTAAAATAAGTATTTTTAAACATCCTTTAAGTTCACTGCCTTTTTTATCATATATCAAGGTTATTTTGACTCCTATGTGGAGTAAAATAATGATAAATAAGATGATTATAAAAATAATCATCCCTAGGATGTTTAACATATAGTTTTTTCCTATTCAGTTATGTTGTCATCTTTTGTGGTGAATTCAGGTTCGATGTATTCTGATTCATCGTAGTACTCTTCACCCTGGCTTCCCAAATAACTTTTGACGAGATCGGTGATTATCAATCCCAAATCAGATAATGCCTTGTTGGTTTCAGTTCCTTTGCTTAGGTCAAGTACACGAACGCCTTCAGCATCATTTCCTTTTTTAGGAATCATTACCATGGATATTGGTTCCACACCGGCTCCTGCACCTGCTGCATCGTTTCCTTCCTTGCCCATGATGTTTTCACTAACTCCAAATCCCACTCCCATCCTCATTACTGGAATCAGGACTTTGTCTTCAGTTTCGATTGGACTACCAATTACATTGTCTACACTTATGAGTTTGCGTAGCTCTTCAACAGTTGTTCTAATATTGTCTGCCATAGTTTCACATCCTATTTATGTTATATATATTTGTTTTTAATCGTTAAAATATCTTTTTAAAAGTAATACTTTTTATACAAATGAGACATAAGTTTCAAGTGTAACTTTTTAGTTATAACTCATACACTTGAAATCGAGACATGCATTTCAAGTGTAACTTTTCACTTATAACTTATAAATTTTACCTTCGAGGGGTGAATTTCAAGTGTAAATTATCACTTATAACTTACAATTTTTGAAAATATATGGCATTTCAAGTGTAACTTTTCACTTATAAGTTATTAGGGGGTGCATTTCAAGTGTAAAAAAATTCATAAAAAAAAGAAAAGGTTGACAGAATCATAAGTATGATTCTGCAATGGATGCGACACCTGCACCTGCATCGTCAATTGCACCTAAACCTTTCAAGGTCATACCGATTGCAGCAAAGGTTTGGGTCAATTCTTTGTAGGAAATGTTTCCCATGTGACCGATTCTGAAAACGTTTCCTTTCAGGTGGTCCTGTCCTCCAGCCAGTTCAACACCATATTTGTCACGGGTTGTTCCTCTGAAGTCAGCATCTGTGATTCCTTCAGGCATTTTGACTGCAGTAACTGTTGCAGATGAAACAGCTTCATCAGCGAATAATTCTAAGCCTAATGCTTTAACAGCAGCCACACTAGCTTTAGCCGCTTTGTGGTGACGTGCAACTCTGTTGTCAATTCCCTCTTCCATAACCATTTTCAATGCTTCGTTCATGGCGTAAGTTAAGCTAACGGATGGGGTGTATGGAGTTTCAGGAACAGGTTTGTCTCCGCTTTTTCTTGCTGCTTTTAAATCTAGGTAGAATGTATTTGTTTTGACTTTGTCAACAGCTGCCCATGCATCATCGCTTAAGGTAATTGCTGCCATGCCCGGTGGTGCAGCGATACATTTTTGAGATCCTGTAAGACACACGTCAATTCCGAATTTGTCCACATTGACTTCATCTCCTCCAAGGGATGATACGGTGTCCACAATGTATAATGCATCGTAGTTTTTCATTACTTTACCGATTTCTTCAATAGGCGCAGCTACACCTGTGGAAGTTTCGTTGTGGATTACACTTACAGCCTTTATGTCTTCATCAGCTTCAAGTGCTTCTTTGACAGCTTCAGGAGTTACTGCAGTTCCCCATTCAACTGCCAGTTCGGTGGTGTCGATTCCATGGGTTTGAGCTATTTTCATGAAACGTTCTCCGAATTTTCCACCGACAACATTTAACATTTTCTCTCCGGGAGCTACAGTGTTAGCAATACCTGCTTCCATTGCTGCAGTTCCAGATCCGGTTAATAAATAAGAATTATTTTGGGTTTGGAAAACTTTACTCATCAATTCAGTAGTTTCAGTCAAGATTTCACCATATTTAGCGCCCCTGTGGTTAACAACAGCTTTTGACATTGCATTGAGTACTCTAGGGTGTACTGTTGTTGGTCCGGGAAGCATTAATAAAATATCGTTCATTAAATTCCTCCAAGATTATAAAAAATTAGCTTAATTTCAAGCTATATATATCTCTTGCTTTTATACTTATTAAATATTTTTAATTTATCATTTTATTCAAATTGTATGAACAATTCATAGTACAGATTAGTACATTGTTCATATTCCAACATTAAATTATGGGTATTGTTTAAATATAATTAAATATAAATAATTTAACATGCAATTTGACGGAGAGGATCTGACATTCAGGCGTGTTTTTAACTATATTTTTGGCCTATATCTGATTACATTGGGTGTTGCATTTTCCATAAAATCAGGATTGGGCTCAGCGCCGGTCAGTTCAATACCATATGCGATGAATTTGATTTGGTTAATTGATATTGGGGTTGCCACATTCATATTTCATGCAATTCTTGTTCTTATTGAATGGATTTTACTTAAAAGTGATTTTAAGAAAAAACATTTCTTCCAGGTATTTGTAGGAGTGCTTTTTGGAGCATTTACAAGCTTTTCAGTATCTCTGATGGATTTTGTTCCTCCGGCGGATAATTTACTCATTGCCTTTTTAATGGTTGTGCTTTCAATATTTTTCATAGCCTTGGGTCTGTTTTTCTATGTTCCGACAAACCTTATTCCTCTTTCAGTGGAGGGAGTCACACAGGCAATTGCAATTGTAACTCATAAGCCATTTTCAAGAATCAAAGTATATCTTGATATCACTATAGTTCTAACAGCTTTAGCTTTAAGCTATGGCTTTTTAGGTCAGCTCGGAAGTGTGGGTATCGGAACAGTTCTTGGAGCCTTGTTTATAGGAACCACGGTCAAATACATTCATAAATTGAATTATCATATCACAGGCACTCACGTCGATATGAAAAAAATGTAAAAAATTTTTTATATGTGGAACTAATCAAATTAGTATATGATTAGAAGGATTTGTTTGTTTGTTGCAGGGCTGTTTATAATGTCTGTAGGTGTGGCATTTTCCATCGTATCAACACTGGGAACAACACCAATAAGCTCAATTTCCTATTCATTGGCTTTGATAACCAACATAAACATTGGAATAACCACGTTTGTCTTCAATGCGGCTTTGATTCTGATTCAGTTTTTGATTTTAAGGTCAAAATTTCACAGAAAAAGACTCCTGCAGCTAATCAATTGTGTCCTTTTCGGATACTTCACGGACTTGGCACTCTATCTGGTGTCTTTCATTCCTTTTGATGGATCTATCCTAATGTGTCTGGTTTATTTGGCCGTCAGCATCTTTTTAATAGCTTTCGGAATATTCATCTACATGCCTGCAAATATAGCACCACTTCCCGGTGAAGGATGCGTTGAGGCTGTTGCAATCGTGACAAATTGGAGGTTTTCAACAATAAAGATAGGATTTGACGCCACCATGGTTATAATATCATTGATAATGTGTGGTCTGTGGTATACAAACATGCTGGGTGCAGTCAATATAGGTACAGTCATCTCAGCATTTATGGTTGGGTTTACATTAAGGCAAATCAACAATGTCTATGCTCATTTTACAGGCCATGAAGTTAATGTGGTCAATAAATGAGGTTTAAGCTGCTAATAGCGAATCAATTATCTTTTTAGCATCTGGAGGTAAGTTGGGATTAATTCTTACTAGGTTAAGTGTTGATTTGATTTTGTCTAATTCTTTTTTGATTTCTTCATTTTCTCTTTTTAGTTCTTTACTTTCTCTTTCTAGTTCTTCTAGTTCTTCCGCATATTCTTCTCTTACTATTATTCTTATTATATCTCTATCCATGCACATATTATCATCGAAAATATTTTTTTTTAGTGATGTGGTGCGATTTTAATATTTGCATTGTCAATTATTGGAATTTTGGGAATTAATCTCAATGGATAATTAAGGAATTAAGCAGTTTTTTAGATTCGGGGTCTAAATTCTTTTTTTCCATTACTTGTTTAATTC
The DNA here is from genome assembly GCA_964596915.1 of uncultured Methanobrevibacter sp. Lineage (GTDB taxonomy): Archaea > Methanobacteriota > Methanobacteria > Methanobacteriales > Methanobacteriaceae > Methanocatella. The sequence goes on along the minus strand of CAZQWN010000031.1, from coordinate 12,884 downwards.
CTTCTTTGAGCTTTATATTTTCTTTTTTAATTGTTTCTCTTTCTTTTTTCATTTCAATATTTTCATTTCTAATGTCTCTTTTTTCTTTTTCAATCTTTTCAAATTCGTCTGCAAATTCTTCTCTTGCAATAATCTTGATTTCGTCATTAATCTGTTTCATATCTATTTCCTCCATTAATTCATCTATTTTTTCATCATCATCAAAGTGTTTTAGAATCATAGCTCCCAAAAGAACACCAATATCTCTTTTTGGGATTTCATCATTAAGTTTAGCATGTTTGAATGATTTTGCTAATGATTCAGTTATGAATTGCCCATATTCCTTTGAAATGAATTTTGCAACAAAAGCAATGTCCAATGTTTCTTCTGTAGTTAATTGTTGTTTTTGTTCGATTTTCTTAATAAGGTTTTCATATTTTGCCCAAAGATCATCTTGAGGTATGTAGATGTAGTGCACTTTGATGAATAATGACGGCGACAGTTTAATGTATTCAAATTCTTTTTTAGGGTCTTTATGGCAGATTATTGCTGCATATGGTCTTTTTGAATACATGAAAGCGCCGAAGATCACATATTTGCCTATTTTTTCTAAAACTTTTTCTGTAATTTCTCCGCTTTCTTCTTCAAGGTTAATCAGCAATCCTTCAACTGTTGAGTAGAATTCATCAACTCTTCCGGCATCCATGTTTGGAAAAACAATTTCTTGAGGATATCTGGCTTCAAATGTTCCGGGCAGTCCTAAATAATTATGCTGATGTCTTGATAGGATTAATGACTGGTATTTCATGCTCCTATCGTTTATATGGAAAATTTTTTTCTTTCTCATGTTTTAATCTCTTTTTGTTTGAGACTTCGCGAAATCATTTTTTAAATTACATCGATGTAATTAACTATTGTACCTCAATCATATATAAGCTTTTTAAGCTAAAAGAGCATTATTGTCCTTTGTTTACAATTTTACAGCTTTAAATCAATTTTACATTTTCATACAATCAAAAATTATTTAATTAATTAAAGCTAAAATTAATGTAGTGAGGTTTAAATATGGAATTTGGTCTCTGGGAAAAATATTATACAGAAATTCTTGATGATTTTGGATTTTCAAGAGAAAATGATGAGGAATCAGCAAAACTGTTGGATGAAATCCTCTCCACAGATGGATGTTTGACTTTAAACGATTTAAGTGAAATTGTAGGATTTTCAGATAAATATATAGTTTTTGGCGCGGGTCCTTCAATAAAGGAACATATTCAAATGCTTAAAGCCGATTATGACTTGAAAGATTATGTATTGGTTGCAGCTGACGGTGCAACAACAGCAATGATTGAGGAAAAGCTTGTTCCGGACATTGTAGCATCTGACCTTGACGGAAACATTGATGATATTCTGCTTGCAAACATACGGGGGGCAAACATAGTAATTCATGCACACGGTGACAATATAGACAGAATTGCCTCATTAACTTCATTTTTCAACAATGTTTTAGGCACCACCCAGGCACAGCCTGTAGGTAATCTCTATAACTTCGGAGGATTTACCGACGGTGACAGGGCAATATTTCTCTCAGTGGCGCTTGGAGCATCCGAAATCACTCTTGCAGGAATGGATTTCGGAGATGTCGTAACCAAATACTCAAGACCAAACCTCCCGGACACTTTAGGCCAGGCTGACGAGTTCAAAAAGAAAAAATTGCTCTATGCTGAAAAGTTCACCAACTGGATAAGTGAAAACGAGAATGTTGAAATAATCAATTTAAAAGAATAATTTTTTATAATATTTTAAATATATTTAGATAACATGGGAATTGAAGATATTTTAATGTATGATGAAAGCCTTTTTCAAAACATAAATGCTTTTGATCCGGATTTCATGCCTCCAAACTATAATTTCAGAGACACTCAAATGGAAGCAATGGCCATGGCAATAAGACCTGCAATCCGTGGAGGACAACCGTCAAATGCAGTTGTATTGGGTTCACCTGCAACAGGAAAAACAACAGCTATAAGAAAAGTGTTTGAGCTTGTTGAAAAAACCACTGAAAAGGTTATATGTGTTTATATCAATTGTCAAATTCACACAACCCGTTTTGGAATATTTTCACAGATATTTAAAAAGATATTCGGACACCTGCCTCCCGAAACAGGAGTTCCGTTCTCCAGAATCTATACTCAAATCATGAAAGATCTTCAAGACAGTAACAAATCCCTTGTAATAGCATTTGACGATATCAACTATCTGTTCCAATCCAATCATGCTAACAAAGTTGTTTACGATATATTAAGGGCATATGAGGAATATCCTGGTGTTAAAACATCTATTTTTGCAATTCTCTCAGACCTTGAATTCAAGTATGCCTTTGACAAGAACGTAAACACAGTATTCATTCCTCAGGAAATCACATTCCCATTATATACATATTCAGAAATAGAAGACATTCTAAGGGACCGTGCAAATGCGGGGTTTTTCCAGGGAGTTCTTCCGGACGATGTTCTTGAGCAGATTTCAATGTATACTCTTGAAAACGGTGATTTGAGGGTGGGAATTAATCTTTTAAAGTCCTGCGGAAATATCGCCGAAGCTTCAGCAAGCCGTGAAATTACTCAGGAGCACTTCGAAAAGGCTGTCGAATCACTGGTGTCAGTCAATATTTCCGAAACAATAAAGTCTCTCAACAGCACTGAAAAAGAAGTATTAAAAATGATTGTTGACAGTGATGAAACATGCACTGCAAAGGATTTGGGGGATGTCTATAAAGAAAAAACAGGTTCCAGTTATGCTTCATTTAACAGAACTTTGGACAAACTGGAATTCGTAAGACTGGTCGATACCAAATTTACAGGAAAAGGCTCTAGAGGAAACGCTCGCCAAGTAATCTTGCGATTTAACCCTGATGACTATGTCCTCTAGCTTCTCCTGTGGGAAATTAGTTTCTGTAAACATTAGATTGCATGATAGGCCTATCTAATGTGCAACTAAGGGTTTGGTATTCTAAATTCAATTAAATCCTTTAGATAATAAACGGATTTTGAGCTGCAACAACAGAAATAACAGATAAAAGTAATGCTGCTATAACCACAAGCACTACCATGCAAGATTGAATGTCAATACTGTAATAATTAATTTCATCTACTATTGAACTTTTTTTTCTTAAATCAGCTTGTAATGTAGTTTCATTATTTCTCAACATAGTATCACTATATTTTAATTGTTTAAAATCCATATATAAAGAAAGAGTGAGAGAGCATTTGATGAGTAATATTTTTGAGGAAAAATCATGAAAAATTATGAGTATTTTGAAGCAACTGCCGACATTGGCTTTAATGCTTATGGAAAAGACCTGAATGGGGCATTTGAAAATGCAGGTATTGCAATGTTTAACATAATAACAGACACTTGTGATGTTGAAGCTGAAAAAGAAGTATCTTTCGACATTTCATCAGAAGACGAAGTGGCGCTCCTTTACGATTATCTTGAAGAGCTTTTGTTCCATCATGAAGTGGATTTCATGCTGTTCAGCGAATTTCACGTTGAAATCGATGAAAACTTACACCTTAAGGCAAAAATCAAAGGTGAGGAAATCAACTGGGACAAGCATGAGAGAAAAACGGAAATAAAGGCAATAACATTCCATAAGATGGCTGTTGAAAAAACAAACGGCGTTAAGCTCAGGGCCATTGTCGACTTGTAAATATTATATATATTCAATGACATATTATTATATATGAAAAGGACTAGAACTGTATCAAGGAATTTTGAAATGGTCATGGGACTGATAGGTTCCGTCATTGGAATATTCTCAGGTTCCTTTTTAATATTTTTGGAAAACCTTGGAAATGTCCACACTCCCTTTTTGGGCATTGTTGCAATCATTGCATCAGTTTTGGGAATCATTTCCAGTTATTATGTCAGAACCCATGAGGAAGCGGCAGGTGTTGGATTTATCATTGCAACAATGTTTGTGATTGTAGGATCAGCTCACATTAACATTTTAAGCGCACTGTTTTTACTCATTGCAGGAATATCAGCATTATTCAGAAAATAACCTCTTCATGTTTTTGTTTAATGGCAACTATTTTTTCATTAACTTTTAATTTGAAGTTAATGCAATTTTTCATTAATTTAGCAAACCTTATTTAACCACCACTAACAGATATTAAAACATAATAAATTTTGTGATGCTTATGACAATTAAAGATGAAATCAAAAAAGTTAGGGATAACGTTTATGAAATTCCGGGTTCCTACAATAAAAAAATGAGGGCTTCTGGAAGATTCTACATCGCCGACGAATATTTTGACGAGCTTGAAGAAGGTGCTATCGAGCAAATCGTCAATGTCGCATGCCTTCCGGGTGTTCAGAGATATTCCATCGGACTTCCCGACATCCACTTCGGATACGGTTTTCCAATCGGTGGGGTGGCTGCATTCAGCATGAGAAACGGTATTGTCTCACCGGGAGGTGTCGGATTCGACATCAACTGCGGTGTCAGACTGATTAAATCCAACTTGACATTGGATGACATTGAAGGCCATATTGATGAGCTTACAGAAAAGCTTTTCAAAAACATCCCTTCAGGCGTTGGAAGCAAGGGTAAAATAAGACTTGAAGAGGGTGAAATTGATAAAGTCCTCGATTACGGTGCTGAATGGGCTGTTGAAAACGGCTATGGATGGAAAGAGGACTTGGAAGTTTTAGAGGAAAACGGACGGATGATTGATGCCGATTCAAGTATAGTTTCAGATAAGGCCAAAAAGAGGGGAATTCCTCAATTAGGTTCTTTAGGTTCCGGAAATCACTTTTTGGAAATACAGGTCGTAGATGAAATTTATAATGATGATGTGGCTGAAGTATATGGCCTTGAAAAGGGAATGGTGGTCATAATGATTCATTCAGGTTCCAGAGGCTGCGGACATCAGGTGTGTTCAGATTACTTGAGAGTAATGGACAAGGCATACAAGAAATACAAAATCCAGCTCAATGACAGGCAGCTTGCATGCGCACCGCTTGACTCAAAAGAAGCACAGAACTATATTCAGGCAATGGCAGCTGCAGCAAACTATGCATGGGCAAACAGGCAAATGATGACTCATTGGATTCGTGAAACATTTGAAGATGTCCTTAAAAAATCAGCAAAAGACATGGAAATGGACATAGTATACGATGTGGCCCACAATATTGTCAAGATGGAAACTCATAAGGTATACAATCGTGAGGCGGACCTGTTGGTTCACAGAAAAGGGGCAACCCGTGCATTCGGTCCTGGAAGAGAGGAAGTTCCAGAAAAATACCGTGCTGTCGGACAGCCTGTACTGATTCCCGGAACAATGGGAACCGCTTCATATGTATTGTGCGGAACCCAAAAGGCTATGGAAGAGACATTCGGTTCAACCGCTCACGGTGCTGGAAGGGTGCTTTCAAGGTCAAAAGCCAAAAAGGACTATGATGCTGATGAAATCACTGCCGATTTGGAGTCAAAAGGAATCAGAATTAAGGCAACCAGCAAACATGTCATAGAAGAGGAAGCGCCTGGTGCTTATAAGGATGTGGACAGTGTAGTTCGCGTATCAGACAGTACCGGTATTGCCAAACTTGTTGCAAAAGTCAAACCTATTGCAGTCTGTAAAGGGTAGTTTAAAATGATAGGCATTATCGGCGGCAGCGGCGTATACGAAATCACTCATAAGGCGGACAGCTGCAAAAACCAAATGGTCAAAACAGACTACGGCGAAGTGGAAGTTTCAATATTGGACATATTTTCAAAAAGGGTTGCTTTCATACCTCGCCATGCCTCAGGCCATTCAATCCCGCCACATAGGATAAATTTCAGGGCAAATATCGATGCCTTAAAGGCAGTCGGCGTGGACAGGATTATATCAACCAATTCAGTTGGATCCATGAATGAAAACATGCCTCCAGGTTCATTTGTTATCCCGGATGACTTTTTAGATTTCTCACAAAATAGGGCAAAAACATTCTTTGAAGACAAGGTGGTTCACGTTGATGTTACTGAAGCATACTGTCCGATCCTGAGGGATACTTTGGCCGAATGCGGTGACGTTATTTTGGGAGCAACATATGTATGCACCGAAGGGCCGAGATTTGAAACTCCTGCTGAAATCAGGATGTTCAAAATGCTTGGAGGAGATCTGGTCGGCATGACAGGACTTCCGGAAGTCACACTTGCCCGCGAAAGGGAGATATGTTACAACTCAATATGTATTGTGTCCAATTACGCATCCGGAATATCCGAACAGGAGCTCACAATCGATGAAGTGTTCGAAAAGGTTGCCCAAAAGGAAGTTGAACTACTTGAAATCATTTACAATTTCATTAAAAAAGTGGATGATTCATCAGATTGCACATGCCATCATGCATTAGATGGTGCGGAAGTATAAGTGTGATAATATGAGCAAGGTTATTCTATTAAATGCAAGCCCAAGGGCCAACTCCAATACCAAAATAGTTCTTGAAGAATGCGCAAAACAAATCGAAGGGGAAGGTGTTGAAACGGAAATCATTTCACTGAGGGGAATGAAAATCCAGTCCTGCATTGCATGCTTGAAATGCAGTGAAACAGGAAACTGTGTTTTAAATGACGGTTTGGATGAAATAATAGAAAAGATTCGCCATGCAGATGGATTCATACCTGCAGCGCCTGTATACTTCGGAACAGCACGTGGAGATATCATGGCAGCTCTTCAAAGAATAGGAAAAGTGTCTCGCGGAGGGGATCACTTCCTTGACTGGATGGTCGGAGGTCCAATTGCTGTTGCAAGGCGTGGAGGCGTAACATTGACGCTTCAGGAAATGCTGATGTTTTTTGCAATCAACAATATGATTGTAGCGGGCAGTACATATTGGAACATGGTTATTGCAGGGCCTGAAGGAACCTCTCTTGAAGATAAGGAAGGAATCGAAACAATCAGATTATTCGGTGAGAATGTAGCAAAGATAATTAAGAAGGTAAGGGATTAATATGCGTTTGGCTGTTGTATCTTCCGACGGTGAAAATGTGGATTTGCACCTTGGAAAGGGAAAGTCAGTATTTGTATATGATTACGGTGACGAATTGAATTTTGTGGAACGCCGTGACGTTGAAATCGCAGAGGATGCAAAACATCAGGGCGGCAAGGTAATTAAAATCTGTGATGACTGTGATGTTTTGATTGCAGTTCAGTATGGATTTAAATCCAAAATCAGGGCAGATGATGCAGGAATCAAACTTGTCATGGATGAAGGTTCAATCGATGATGTCCTGCAGAGGTATATTGACCATGTCAACTTCATGAAATCTTAGAAAATTTATTATAGTATAAGCTATATAACAATAGTTATACAGTGTTATTTCGATATTGTATGTGATGATAAATATGTGTGAAATTTTTTGTTTCAGTGCAGGTACTTCTAAACAAATAAACTCTCTTCTTGAAGGCTTTTACAGTCATTCTCAGGAGCATCCGCATGGTTGGGGATTGGCAAATCTATGCGGTGAGGATTCATTTATAGAAAAGGAACCTCTCAAGGCATCTGACAGTGAACGGCTAAAGGACATACTGTCCCGTCCGATTGTTGGAAAGACAATATTCGCCCATATCCGATTGGCTACCGTAGGCGAAGTCACTCCGATTAACTGCCATCCGTTTATTCAAAAGGACGATGGCAATCGCAAATGGTTGCTTATGCACAACGGAACACTTTTTAAGTTTCCTCAAGGTGAAAAATACAGAAAAATCCAAAAGGGAAGCACAGATTCCGAAAGGATACTGCTTTATATAATTGATAAAATCAATGAATTTGAAAATGACAACGGTTTATCTTCTCTCGAAGAGCGTTTTAATTTGATAAATAATTTATTGTCACAATTGGCTCGTGGAAATAAACTAAACATAATGATTTACGACGGTGAATTGAGTTATATCCATTCAAACATGAAAAATTGTCTTTACACTTTAAAAGGAGATGATGATTTAGTCATTGCATCCTCACCGGTTAATGATGATGAAAACTGGAGGGGAATTGAAATCAACACGGTATATGGGGTTGCCGACGGTAATGTGGTTTTTAAAGGAAAAAACCATGGGAATGAATTCATTTTTACTGAAGAGCATGAAAAAATTATACTTGAAATGTTACCTCCGAAGCTAAGGCAACAATATTTAAATTCACAATAACTTGTATCAATACATTAGGATGATAAGATGAATTTGTTGAGCTTATCTAATTTATCTAAGGAAGAAATATTGACTGGGTCATTTGGACTTGAGTGGGAAAGCTTGCGCATTCACAAAAACGGGGAATTGGCGTTATCCAGCCATCCGGAGATTTTCGGCGATAAGTTGAAAAATCCGATGGTAACTACTGATTTTTCTGAAAGCCAGGTTGAAATGATTACTCCGACATTTGAAACGATTGATGAAGCATTTGATGTTTTTTCCATTCTTGCAGATATTGTAAATACTTCTCTTCCAAATGATGAATACCTGTGGTTTCAGTCACTGCCATGTATTTTACCTCCGAATGATGAGATACCAATTGCAAAGTATTCGGATGATGGTAAAAGCTCTCAGGAATATCGTGAAGCACTGGCACGCAAATACGGCCTTAAAAAACAGATGATATCTGGCATTCATTTTAATTTTTCATTTTCAGATGATGTATTGAGAAAATTGCATAAGATATCCGGTTCAGATTTGAACTTCAGGCAATTTAAGGATGGGGTTTATCTTAAGATTTCCCGTAACTATTTGAGATACTGCTGGTTAATCATTTATTTGACAGGTTGTTCAGTTGGAGCTCATTCTTCATTTACGTCCCAATGTTTGGATTTGATGGATTCCAGAGACGTTTACGGTTCATATTATTCCACTAAAGGGGTTTCATTTAGAAATGCGTCCTGCGGATATAAGAATTTAAAAAAGCTGTATCCTTCATATGTTAATGTGGATGAGTTTACTCGAGACGTCCGCTCATTCATTGATTGTGGTGACTTATCAGAAGCCAAGGAACTCTATACTCAAGTCAGATTAAAACCAAAAAATCCTGCAGATTATTTAAATTCACTTTCAGAAGGCGGAATTGAATATATTGAAATCAGGACATTGGACATCAATCCATTTTATAAATGCGGCATCATTAAAAGGGACATGAGATTCCTGCAGCTGTTTTTAATTTATATGCTAGTTAAAAATGAGTCAGATTATCCGGACTGGCAAAAGGAAGCTTTTATTAACGAAGAATTAACTGCTGAAAGAGCATATGATGAGGATATGAGGCTTTTAAGAGATGGAAAGGAAGTGACTCTTCAAAGCTGGGCTGCAGAAATAATCAATGAGATGTATGGAATGTGTGATGTTTTATATATTGATGAATATAAAACGTTAAAAATCATGCACGACCGTGTCTTGGACCCTGAGTTGACCTATGGCAGGAGACTTCTCAAGCTGATTGAAGAAAGAGGTTTTATCAATACCAATACAATGCTTTCACTGGCAAACAAAAAGTCAAGCAAGGATTGCATTAAAACAGACGATCCTGAACTTCGCCGATTGTATGACAAATATGCGTCTGTTGTTTTTTGGGATGGCGATTAAAAATCAACAACTAGGTTTTTAGTTTTTCATCTTAATTTTTCTTTCAATTGATTTTACCCTTGCTAGTGGAATGTCTGCTGTTTTTGCGATAACTTCTGCTTTCATTCCTGATAATAATTGATTTCTAATGATTCTATTTTCTTTGTTTCTTGCGTATTCATGTATTAAACTCATTCTATCACCTAATGCATCGCATAATATGTTTCGTGTTTGTTCATCAGTTACAAATTTGTCTACTATTAACCATTCAATACCCAACACCAATGCTTTGATTGAAGGTGTTAAATCTTTTAATTCAAGCAATGTGTCAACTATATATTCAATATAGTCTTCAACATTGCCTGTTTTTTCAATGATTGGAACTAATGCGAATAATACTATTTCTTTTCCACTTATGTCAATGTTGTGTTCTATTTTGTAGGTTATAGTATTAATAATTTCGCCACTGTTGTAATCAGATAGGTTAATAACATCATATTTGAAGTCATTGTATTTGTTCACATAATGGATAATTTGTTTTGATGCTTCTGCAGTTGTAAAAACGCATAAATTGATTTCTTTGTCTATTAGGTCAAAATTAAAGTCAGACATTGCTACATATATATGAAATCGTTTGTGATGTTTTTTATGAACGGGTGTTGATTGAAGTTCGATAATCAATATTTCATCATCCAGTTCTAAGATAATATCGGGTACGAAGGTAGATGGATCAAGCTGCCGTAGTTCTTTTGTTAATATCTTAACTTTTTTTGATTTTTTTCCTATGATATCTAAGAGTATTCTTGCATCTTCGTCATTAACGTTTTTAAAAATCATGTCTTCATGAAATTCAGTCATTTTTAAACCTCTTAAATCATTTTATTTTTAGTATATATTGATTTATGTATTTAAATTTTTCTTTAGAGTTATTTTAACTTTAATTTTATATTTTTAAATAATTTTTTACTTTTAAATGTAATTTTACACGATTAAATCAATTTTCTTTATCACACTATTTTTTTCAATTAATACAAAATTTAAAATATTCTTAGATTTTTTCACATCTATTGTAACTTTTTTTAAAAATCAATTTAGAATGATTTATTTTTCATTTAAAGCCTTGAATTTTGTTTTTGAGATTTCATTATTTTTGAGTAGAAATTTTATTATTTTTTTATTTTTAAAAATTTTGCTCAATTTTCCAATTTTTAATAATCTTTATATATCATGAATAAAATAACTTAATATAACCTTTATGGGCGGGTTTTAAAAAAATAAAACTTAATTATAAATATTTCTTTAAATCAAGTGAGTAGAACTCACAATAGTCAAATAAACGATTGTAAATATATGCTTATTTAAAATCATTTTTACAGTTTATTTAGTGTGGTATTTTGTATACTGCTTGTTTTAAGACTATTTTTAAAATTAAATGGCGAAACGCTAAATTACTATATATGATAAATTATTAAATTGAACGGTTGATATAATGGCAAAAGCAAAATCAAGACGTAGAGTACGTGATACATGGAAAGAAAAATCCTGGTATACTATTAAAACACCAGTGAACTTTGAAGATAAAGAAATTGGGGAAACTCCAGCAAAAGACCCGGAACTTCTCATTGGAAGGGGCGTAGAAGTTACTATGAGAGAATTATCAGGAGATTTCTCAAAACAATACATCAAACTCAGGTTTGAAATTGACAATGTTGCAGGTGAAGTTGCAAACACCAAATTCACCGGACACAAAACCACAACTGATTATGTAAGAAGCATGATTAGAAGAGGAACTTCCAGAATCGATGCTTCCGCAATTGTTAAAACTAAAGATGACCGCAAATTAAAACTCCAAGTTTTAGCTGTAACTGTAAGAAGAGCAAAATCTTCCCAACAAAGATTCATGAGAAAAACAATTGAAGATTTACTCATCGAAGCAGCGGCTGAAAGATCCTTCGATGATTTGGTAAAAGTTTGCGTAAACGGTAAATTAGCTTCTGAAATTTACCACAAAGCTAAAAAAATCTACCCTCTCAAAAGAGTGGAAATCATCAAAAGTAAAGTAATCAAATAGGATTACTTTTCTCATTTCTTTTTTTAACTAAGCATTTTAATTTTGTCAATCTGTCTCATTTTAAACTATCAACGTCATATGCAATTAAATAGACGTTGTGGATGAATATAAAATTAACTTCTAAAAATCAATAATGTAACTGTTAAAAGATAAAATATTATATTCAATATTCAAACCACTATTGCTCCATTTAAAGACGGAAAAAGAAATTGGCATTGATTTAGGTTTAAATTTAGCGACTCTTTGGCGGTCTGATATTCAATTTGATAAAAGACTATCAATGTCGCTGTAGATGATGCACAGTTGAAATTTCATTAAATGAGGGTGTCAACAAATGACATGTTAGCTCAACTTTCCAATTGTCTTTAAAGCATTTGCAAGATATGATGGCTATGAAGACTATGTCAGTCAACACACGCGATGTCTTCCACGTATTTGGAAATGTTGGCCATGTAGAAATTGATGTTGCCGAGATTTCTGTTGGTGATGGTGCAGTGATTCCGTTGAGTATCCAAGTCATGCAACAGGCAATCCTACAGGGCTATTATTGTTGATTGTAATCGTCTTTTGTGCAATCGGACCAAGTAGATATAAAAAATAACTTATATTTTTTATATCCAATATATTTTTTTATATTTTTGATAGGGTTTTGTGATGTTGTATGGTGTGTGGCAAGGGAAATAGGATAATAAAAAGTGTTATTTTCAATTTAATCCATTAACTATTGTTTAATACTGAAGTGTCGTTTTTATCAAATCTTTTGGCGAAATTTGAAAACAATCGAATTAAAATTATATTATATACTTTTACAATATAATTTCCACTATCTTTTTTAAAAAGCATTAAGTATTTGTATGGTTTGTCATATTGGCTTGTTTTTTGATGTTTAGGTTGTCGCTTTGATATAATTTTAATTTTGGTTTATTCCTTTTGATGTTTTCCAAATAATGATTTATGCTTGATTTAAAAAGGGGCAGTGAAAACGGGCAATATATATTGTATATTTTTTATTGTAGCTATGATGAGTGTATATGTTTTTCTACTAATATTGATTCTTATTTAATAATTTTTTTTATCTTTTATTATTGTACAGTATTAGTATATTTTAATATGGATGTATTCAGTATGCTTTTTTATTATTTAATTATTTTCATAAATTTTTATTAAGTTTAAAATACTTTTCATATTAAGTTTTATTTTATAAAAAATATGTATAATTAATTATGAATGTTGAATATATTTCT
>CAZQWN010000030.1:0-21015 GCA_964596915.1 uncultured Methanobrevibacter sp. | reverse complement strand
AGCCAAAAGTAATAATTTAACATAGTATGTGAAATTTCAATTTTGATGTTTCCAACAACAATTTGTGTAATTGTATTGTTTAAGAATCGGTGATGTGGAATTAATTTAATAGCTATTTATATATAACTTAAAAAGCAAATTATTAATTAATTATAATTGGAGAGAATTTTATGAACACTCAGGTGATAGTTGTGCTACTTTTGTTCTCTCTACACTACGTCTTTTAGATTTTTATGATAATTAAATATGTTCATTTATTCAATGCTGAAAACGGGTTTTAACTGTTTGTATTGAATTCAAACAAAATCCGTTGGTATGAAAAAGAAAATTGTTTACAGGAGATTTCCTCCTGCTATTGGTTGTTTAATTGATTTTTAAAACTTCATCCAAGTCCAGTCTTGGAGATTCGTATGAATTTATATGTTCATCTGATTCATAACCTAATGCAATTCCCATTACTATATCCTCATCTTCAGGAATTGGGAGATTATCCCTTAGGATATATGGGTATTTGACGAGTTCATAAGCAGGAATTGAGTCGACTTCTAAATCAGTAGCTGCAAGCATTAAACTCATTCCAAAACCACCCAGGTCATAAACAGACCATTTGGTGTAATCCTTCGGAAGGGTCAAATACACAATAGCCGGAGAATTGAATAAAATGTGTTGAACATGATTGAAGTATTCCAAATCCTCATCATCATTGTATTTTCCAATTGCATCCATGAAACTTGCCATGTTTGCCTGGCCTCTTTTTGAGTAATTGGTTCTGTGTCCTGGGTTCATGTCTGCGGATCCCTTTATTTTTTTGTCATTTTCATCAATCCATGTTTTACGGATTTTTTCTAATTTTTCACCAGTTGCAATATACACGTTCCATGGCTGGCTGTTTTCCCAGGATGGTGACATTTCAGCAATTCTTACAATTTCTTTTAAAGTTTCTTCAGATACCTCATCACTTTTAAAATCTCTTGTGGAGTGTCTTTTTTGCATAACTTCTATAAATTCCATATTTAACACCTAATTTAATATTAAACATGGGTGAATATAAATTAAAAAGTTATTTAAAACTTACTGGTTATTTTAAACTAACCTTGATATTAAAAAAAAATAAATACTGTTTAAATCAAAATATTATTAAGGTTTTGTCATGAAAAAAAATATTATTTATCAAAAAGGGGCTTGTCCCATCAACAGCGTTAATGATTTATTGAGTAGAAAGTGGGTTTTTGGTATTATGAAGGATTTATTTGCCGGTAAAAATCATTTCAATGAATTCAAAGAAGATAAACCTGAATTAAGTAATGTTGTTTTATCAAACACCTTAAAATACCTTGAAAATCAGAAAATGATATTCAAAACTGTCATTGAAGATGAAAACAGGAGAAATACTGAATACTATCTTACTGATAAAGGTAAAAAAATGAATAAAATACTTTATGATATGGTTATTTTTGGATTATATGAGCTGGAAGGGGATTTAAGAAGCGATGAGTTTAAAGAAGAAATAAAAAAAGGATATGAAGAAATATTATTATAGATATTCACGAACGAGTGAAGAATCCAATATTTCTGGGGGAATCTCATTTAACTTCTCTTCAAACTTTTTTATCAATTCCTTTTTATTTTTTAAATGGCCGCTTACACGAGCAACATTGTTTTGATGATGGCCAAAGAAATAAACATTGTTTGGAACATCCAATTGATTAATTAAATCGATTTCATCTTCAATCACTTCACGTTCACTCAACTGTACAAATTCTCCATTGTCCCTCATTTCTGCAAGTTTGGTCCCTGTTGCAATGCCTGTGGTAATTATTGAAATCATTTTTGGAGGATATGCGCTTAATAATCTGGCGGTTTCATCAATGTGTTCTTTTCTGTATTTTTTACCTCCTGCGCCGCCCATTAAAAGGGCAATGTATTTTATTTTGGAATTTTTTAGTTTCTCAAGGGTTTCATAAGCCTGTTTGGCCCCATATCCCTTATTTAAAAGTCTTAAAACTTCATCACAACCGGATTCCAATCCAATGTATATGTCATCATACATTGCCTCGTATAATTGGTTCAATTCTTCAGGGGATTTGTGCATTATATTTCTGATTGATGTCTGACATGAAATTACAGAGATCTTTGGAAAATATTTACGGATTAAAGCTGAAATTTCAAGTAACTTTTTTGTTGAAAGTGCGAAGGGATCCCCATTAGCCACTGTGATTTTTCGTAGATTATTGGGATACACACTAGCCAATTCCTGTAAGTCTTCTTCAATATGCTCCATCGGAGATGCTCCGAATTTCACACCATTATACATGTTGCAGAAAACACATTTGTTCCATGAACAACCGTAAGTTATCTCTAAAATTGGAGTGTTTGCTTCTAAGGGGTGTCTGTAAACCGGTCCCGTGTAATGCATAATATCACCTCATAAATTTCCTCTTGATAAAACTGAATCCAATAATCCGGGATTGTTTCTGTCAATTTCATCTACTCTTTGTTTAAATCGTTTAATCATTTCGTCCTGATATTTGAAATACATTGTAATTCTGCTTAAGTTATAGACGTGTCCGCCAAAATAAAGGCAGTCATCGTCCATTTTCAGGTTTTCAAGATACAATAACTCCTCATCAAGCATCTCCCTTTCTGTTGGTATTGTGAACTCTCCATTTTCAACCATTTGCTCCAAAGGGGTGTTGGCCTGAACTGCTGTTGACATTGTCAAGATCATTCTTGGCTTGAACCTGTTTAGCAGTTTTATTGTTTCATATGCATTTTGCCTGTAGTTTCCTTTGCCTGCAACCCCAAACATCACAATGGCATTGTATGAAATTCCTGCCTCTTCAAGCTTTTTTAATGCATCATACTCATCAGCTTGAGTGTAACCTTTCCTCATTTGCTTGAGTGCAGAATCATATGCTGTTTCAAGTCCGATATAAAAACAGTCGAAACCGGCTGCCCTTAATTTCTTCAAATCATTCACTGACTTTGGTTTGATGTTTCTAATTGATGCATAGCATGCAATGGTTTCGACTTCCGGGAAATACTTGTGAATCAAATCTGCAATATCCAATAGCTTATCGGTCTGAAGAGTGAATGCATCACCATTTTCCACATAAATCTTTTTAAGATTTTTAGGATAATACCTTGACAGTTCCTGCAAGTCCTCTTCGATATGTTCCATTGGTGAAATTCCGAATTTTTGCCCATCATACATTGTACAGAATGAACATCTGTTCCATGAGCATCCGTATGTTATTTCCAAAAGGGGTGTGTCCGCTTCTGGAGGCGGTCTGTAAACTGGTCCGGTGTAATGCATAATATCTACCTCACTTAATTATGTACTATTTAATATCAACCTGATTGCATATAAAGCAAAAAGTAATTATGATATTACCAGTTAGTTTAAACTAACTTAACAGTTAATTATAGAATATAAATAATGTATTACTATGAATAAACAAAGATTAGAAACATTTGGGGATGCAATAATTGCAATTGTCCTGACAATTTTGGTTTTAAAACTGGCTGAACCCACTTCACTTACATTGGCCGGTTTTTGGAACATTAAGGAAGGTTTTATTGCATATTTCATTAGTTTTTTAATAATCTTCAATGTATGGTATAACAGTCACAATTTTTTCCATGTAATTGATGATGTTGACGAGTTAACAGTATGGATGCAGGGTTTTACACTGTTCATGATGTCCCTTCTTCCTTATTTTACAAGTATGGTTGCACAAAACATTTTTTCACTACTTGCCGAGATAATGTATGTCTTAACACTTGTTGGAATACATATATTTTATGTATTGACAGTAAAAGTAGTTTTGAGAAGCAACAAGGACAATCCTCGATTAATTGGAGGAGATTATCTAAACAAACATGTCAACACTCCCTTGATTATTATTTTAATCGGGGCCATAATAGGTTATTTGTATTATCCTCCGACAATTCTCATTTCATGTTTAATAACTGTAGTAGTTTGGATAATTACATTTAGAAAATTTAAGGATGCGATAATATGAATTCAGAGAGATTTGAAGCATTGATTGATGCAATTATTGCAATTATTATAACAATTATCGTATTGGACATTCCTATGCCTCAAGTGGTGACATGGAGTTCTATTTTTGCTTTGAGAATGAACTTTTTTGCATATTTCGTAAGTTTTCTGTTATGTTATAATTTCTGGAATAATCATCAAAAATTCTTCGGATACATTAAAAGCATTGATCACAGGGTTATGTGGTTGGGAGCCGCATCCATGTTTGTACTGTCATTCATTCCATACTTAACTAATCTGCTGACTGCAGATTTAAATGCATTTTTCCCTGCATTCCTTTACGGATTAATTTTCATCGTAGTGGATATTTTCTTTTTAATGTCATGCCATATTCTGAAAAATATTGACTGTGGTAATGTGGAACTTGCAAACAGGGTAAGCATCATCACTAAAAAGATTATTGTTATAATATTGATTATTATTATTGGAATGGTGATAGGTTATCTTGCATATCCTCCAGCAATACTTTATTCATGCTTTGGATGTCTTATTGCCTCATGGATAATGAGTTATATGGGAATATATTGATAATCATTTTGTTCTTTCAATTTTGATTGAAAATGCACTGATGATTGAATGTCTGATAACAGTTATTGCATGTAATGCATTTTGGATGGGGAGGTATCACCTTCATGCCATCTTTTAATCAAATATGGCTCGCATATTAAAGGTCTTAAAAGTGAAAGATAATCAATATTAGTTTCATTAGTATTTATTCATGTTTTCAATACTTCTGTGGTCTCCAACTAGTCTTACTGGACATTTTATTTTATTGTTTAGTATTTTAGCATATTCTTGACACAAAACATTCAATCCAAATTTAGTGTTTTTGCACATAGTCGCACTTTAAAAATATTTATTATTAATGAAAATGGTATGTTATAATACAATTAAATGGGGAGGAATTATTTTGACCGAAGGAAATGAATTTGATTCTACTTGCGGTATTTCTGATGAGAGCTTACTGAAAGATTCAAAGCATCAATTAAAATAAATCAAGATATATGTAAAATCAAAGGACTTCCTATTGCTGGTTATGATGATGAGTTAGACCGCCCTTACATTGAGTATCCTGATGGAAGGAGAGTTTATCCAAATGAAAAATAGACTTCCTGAAGTGATTGTTTTTGCAGGTCCAAACGGTAGTGGAAAAACCACAATAACTTGTATGGCCAAAACCATTGGGGTTTATATTAATGGGGATGATATTAAAAAATCAAACTCATGTAGTGATTTGGAAGCAGCCATAAAAGCTGAAGAACTTAGGGAATCTATGGTGGATGCCCTGATTTCACATTTGAAACGGTACTTTCAACTGAAAACTCATGTGATAGTTGTGTTACTTTCTTCTCTCTACACTACTTTTTTTTTAAAAATTTCACTGATTAATTGTATTTATGATAATTAATTTTACATATCGATAAATTTAAATATGTCGAAATATTATTATTATATATGGCAATTGAAAATAATGATGGAAGCTGTGAGGTATGCTGTCCGGTCGATGACTTAATCAAGACATTGCCTTCAGATGAAACTCTTGAAGACAATGCAACAGTACTGAAAGCACTGGCAGATCCGACAAGACTAAAAATAATCTATCTCTTGAAAAATGGGGAGTTGTGTGTCTGTCAGATACTGGAAGCAATTGACAAGTCCCAGTCAACAATATCTCATCATCTAAATATGATGAAAAAGGAAGGAGTGCTGTCCGCACGAAAACAGGGAAAATGGATTTACTATAAACTGGCCAATGAAAACATCATTGACAACCTTGAAGAGATATTTGAAAACTAGTGGCGATGACAATGGCTGAAAAATAGCTTTGGCCTCATGCAATGGTATGAGTGCCAAGGAATTGTGTCACGTGTTGCAGTTGAGACTGTAAAAAGGAAAACTGCAATGTAATATCAATTTGCATAGAGTCAACCTCAGCAGACAACGAAGGGAAAAACGATAGCATGCTTAGGAAATCCTCGATTATTGCCATCAATGGATGTGTTAACAAGATTTTAAACAGCAGAAGGATTGATGTTCACAAAACTATTGGCGTTTGGGACGTTCTTAAAGAACACAAAACCTTTGCAACAGATCCATTTCGTTTGGACAGTGATGGGGAAAGATGTGTGGTAATCATTAGAAACAAAATCAATGAAGAATTGGGGGAATGAGATAATGGATTATTTTGATAATGAAATTTGGCAAAAATGGGCAAACAAAAATTATTACGAATTCAAGTCACTAAAGGACGGTGCAAAAATGGCAATGCTTCTGCCCGAAACAGACAACCTGATAGTCCTCACTAAAGATGATGAAATCACCGTTAAAATCGATGATAGGAATAATTTTGATTTTCCGTTTGCACAAATTGCCTTTAAGTTCAAAGAAAATACAGTCGATAAAGTACTGGACGATTCAACATTCGAAACATTCAAAAATCTCTCAATTGATGATCAGATAGGCATTCTCTCATTTGTCGATGAGGACACCCTTAACAGATTTGATTATAGAGATTTCCTTAAAAAATTCGGCTTTGAGATAGCTTCTGGCTGTAGTTGCGGGTGTTGCTAATGAGGGGTAACTGGAACTTCGAGGGACTGGTTCAGGACGTATTGGTCAAATCAAACAACAATTCCTGCTGCGGTGATGTTTCATTTCCTGACACATCAAGAATAGAAAACCCCATAAATCCAATCGATTCAGTTACAAAAGAATTTCTTGATGATTTTGAAGTCTATTTGAAGCAGTTGGGTGTTGTGGAAATAGCTTATGTTGAGGGTATAAAAGAGTATTTTATGCACGGCCTTGATTTTGATTTCACATCTGCAATCGTGTTTTCATATGAAATCAGCCAGCGCATACATGATGTAGGTGCAGGGGCTAAAGCACAGGAATACAACAATGAACTCTATAGGGACTTTGGAAATCTCGCATATAAGATTTCAGACTATCTGAGGCTTAGGGGATTTGAAACATTGGTTGCACATCCACGTGAAGAGACAATAGATTTTTCACATCTCGCATTAAAGGCAAAAATGGGTGCAATTGGAAAAAGCGGATTGCTCATAAGTCCAGAAATTGGTCCCAACCAAAAGATTGCAGCAATACTTGTCAACATAAAAAACCTTCCAGTTTCTGAAAATAATTCCTATGATTGGATTCCCGATTATTGCAACTACTGCAACTCATGTGTTAGAGCATGTCCTCATGAAGCCTTAATATTGGACAGAAAAACTAAAACAGTTAGTTTTAATGAAGAGTTATGTATAGGGTGCAGTGAAGGATGTACTGAGTGTATTCAGGCATGTCCATTCTATAAAAAGGAATATGGTGCTGTTTTTGAAAAATACCAAAGGATAAAAAGAAAATCTAAAAATTAATTCAATTATTAAAAAAGAATAATTGTTATTGTTAATTAAAATAGCTATTTATATATAATTTAAAAAGCAAATTATTAATTAATTATAATTGGAGAGAGTTATATGAAAGGCGATGTATATTACGGTAAAGGTATAAGAGAGTTAAAAGACAGCCATCCTGATTTATTCGAATTGGTGTCCAGCATTAATGATACTGTATGGGACGGTAAGGTTTTAGATTACAAAACTCAAAAATTAATAGCTATTGGTATTACTGCATCCCGTGCGGACCCGAGAGCTACCAAAAAACAAATGAGAAGTGCAATTGAAGTATTGGGCATTACCAAAGAAGAAATCGTTGATGTCTTAAGAGTTGTATTGTTAACTTCAGGTATGCCAGCATTTTCCAAATCACTTCAGATTTTAAACAGTGTTACTGAAGCTATTGAAGAGGAAAGAGAAGATAAAGCTTAAATTTTCTCTTGTTATTTTTCTTTTTTTGTGTTGTGTTTTTTTTCGATAACACACTCAGCATTATTTTTTAAATCAATTTGTAGTGTTTTATGAGGTTAGTATTTATTTGATTTTTTCACCTTTAATTTTGTCTCCTTTTTTGATGTAAGTTGTCATGTTCCCATTCTTTTATCATACCATTATCTTTCAAATCTTTCAAGATTTCTTCAACTTCTTCAAGTTCTAATCGCAGTTCATCAGAGATGTCCCATGAGTCGATGATGTTTGTGTTTTGCAGTATTCCATTATTTCTTTTTGGCGTTGTTCTTTAGGGATGTCTTTTAATGTTATTTCTTGCCAGTAGGTTAATTGTGCTGTTGCTATTCATTTTAACTTCATTCAGTTTTCTGTTTTCAATTTCCGAAAACAATACTATTGTGCTGACGATTTATCTAAGATAGTTGAATCCTCTTATAAATTCCATTAAAAAACATTTTTTCACTAACGCATACATTGACTAATAATTTGGTATCATTGCTCCATTTAAAGCTGTCACATACTTCAAGGGTGACTTTGGAAAATAATTTTTCATTGGTTTTTCGATAGAATCAAGCAATGTGGCAGTAATTTCATTTTCGTCGATGAATTTTTCAATTTCTGCAGGTGATGTGTAATTGATAGTAAGGACTCAAATCTGACATGTTTTTTCTCCATTGATTTTATTTTTAAAAATTGCTTTCATCGTGTAATATTGCTTTAATATTATGGAAAGTAATTTGTTTTTTAATTAAATTGGATTATGTTCTTTATTATTTAAATGATTGTTGATTTCTTTTAACAATTTTATACAGTAACATAAATATTTCATTGTTTTTAAAATAAGTAAAATGGTCAGATTTTTAAAATTAAAGTATTAAGCAATGATTTGCCTTATCATGAGTGCAATACAAAATGTGATAAAGAGAATAATTCCCGGGTTTTTAAGCACTGTCCTGACCGGTTGTGATAGTGTTATTTTTCCAGGTATTTCTTTAAAGTCAATATTTTTCCGGTCCCTTATTATTTTTATAAGACCTATTAAAATTGAAACAAGTATTATAATAATGTATGCTAAAACGATAATCATGTCAAGAGGCTGAATTGGTCCTGTAATTATGTTTTCCACACTGCTTAGGACAAACAGGCTAACGACAGATCCCATAAGATTGACAATGGTGTGAAGAATTATTGTATATTTTATTTTTCCGGTCTTTATATAGATGTATGCGAAAAATCCTCCAAGCAGGAATGCATAGAAAAACTGGTTCAGATTTCCATGGAAAAGTCCAAATATTAGTGCTGATAAAAGTATTGAGACTTTAGCTCCATATTTTATTGTCCTGTCAATTAACAGTTTTCTAAAAATTATTTCTTCAAATATCGGTCCAATGATACTAATCAACAATAGATTTAACCAGAGATCTGTTGAATGTAGGAGGTTTTGCACGGGATTTGACACGTCCAATGGTGTAAATTGGCTAATTAGTGTAGTTATTGCCAGTCCTATGATGTTTCCTGCCCACATTAACGTTAATGTTATTGCAATGTAGGTTATGAATGTTTTAATTGTTAATGTGTCTTTTTCGGGTGTTTGTGAGTCCAGCTTTTTCATCAGACAGTACAGTATAGGAAATGGCAGGACATAGTTGCATATTGCTGAGATTATGGTTAATGAATTGAAATCGTTAATGAAATCATAATTAATCTCTCCAAGTATGTTTATTAGGATGATTTGGATAATTATTGCAGCAATTGCATATATTAAATAGGTGAATCCTACCTTTGAGAAAAATTTTTTATCTGCATTCATAATCTCACAAATTCTATTTTTTGTTATATGTTACTATTTACTTTTATCTATTAAAATTTGGGTGTTCCAAAATATTTATATAATATCTCAAATAAAGTTAGGTATACCTAAAAATGAGGTGTGTAAAATGAGAGGTAGACATGGTGGGGGCCATTCTTCAATTGGCCTGGAATTGGGTATGCACTTGTTTTCTGAATTTTTAAGGTCATCACACAAAGCAAGATGGCGAATAGGCAATGACATTCATAAATGCACTTTATGTGGAAAATGCGAATTTGTATGTCATACTAATGCAATCACCGTCAGCAGACACAATAAGACATGGACATTGAACAACAGACGCTGCAATCAGTGTTTGCAATGTTTGATGAAATGCCCTACACGATGCCTGACTCAGGTTAGATTATAATTTTAGGCTCACTAAAATTCTTTATTTTCAATTATTTCTATTTTTTTGATTTAACTAAACTATTTTTTGACTATCAAAAATTATTTTTTAGTTTAACAAAATATTATTCTTTGTTTAGCCTAAAAAACCTCTAAAAATCGAATACTTTAAATATGATGAATCAGTTAATGTAGTATGTCAAATGATTCAGTAACCAAATTGAGGATGGAAGTGTCACTGGGTTATTTATTACATAATTAATCAAATTACTTTTTCTGAGCTTTAAGTTTAAAATTTGTGCAATATTGGATTATCTTTAGGCGTGCCTAAAATATATATAATATTGTTTACATATGTAATAATGCAATAATTTAGTTTTGCCTAAATTATTTAAATTAAAAATTTTTTTAGGATGGTATAAAATGAGACGTGAAGATATAATTAATACTTGTGTGGAACATAAACATGCTTTAATTTTTGCAGCAGGAATCGCAACAGCTATTGTAGGTAAAAAAATATTGGAATCCGACGCTGTTAAAAATGCTACAACTCAGGGTATGGCTGCTGTAATGTCTGCAAAAAAAGATGCAGAAGAATGCTTCCAGGACATGAGGGAAAACGCAGAAGATATTGTTGTTGACGCTCATGAAGAAGACAAAAAAGAAATTTACGTGGAAGCAAAAGAATAGATTGATTTTTATAAGGTAATAAAAATGAAATATAGAGTAATGCATGATAGCGGACCTCGTTTAAGGGTTCGTTCAGGCCAATGGGCTTTCACAAAAGAGGAAGGCTATGGTCTTGCTTCATTACTTTTGGATTATGATTTTATCCATGACGTTTTCACATCACACCGCAACGGCAGTATCACAATATACTATGACGGCAGTGTTGAAAACAAACAGAAAATATTCAGGGTTCTGAATGGAATAACCCTTGATGATTTATTTGAAGCTGAACCGACTCAAACCCAGGTTTCAAAAGAAATTACAGACGATTTCTATTTAAAATTGAGTAAAATGATTGGACGCAGATTGCTTGGAAGATGGTTCTTGCCGCTACCGATTAAAAATGCATTGACAATTTACCGTGCAATCCATTATGTTTGGGAAGGTTTAGACAGTTTAACTGATTTCCGTATAGATGTGGCTTTACTTGATGGTGCTGCAGTTACTGGTGCCCTGTTACAGGGACAATATCAGCCTGCAAGTTCCATGATGTTCTTGTTGTCCATCTCCGACGCTTTAGAAGACTACACAGTACAAAAAGCTAAAAGTACTCTAAAAGACAGTTTAGCTTTAAATATAGATACAGTTTGGGTAGTTGGAGACGACGGTGAAGAAAAACAAGTCTCAGCTATGGATATTGAAAAAGGAGATAAAATCAAAGTCCACATGGGTGATATAATCCCTGTGGATGGAAAAGTAGTTGACGGCGAGGCAATGGTCAATGAAGCTTCAATGACTGGAGAACCTCTGGCGGTTCACAAGTCTGAAGGAAAAACCGTTCATGCTGGAACAGTTATTGAAGAGGGAAATATTGTTGTTGAAGTTTATTCAATGAACAAGGAAACCAGATTAAATAAAATCATAGATCTGATTGAAAATTCAGAAGATTTAAAAGCGGAAACTCAAAGCAAGGCTGAAAATCTTGCAGATTCAATTGTACCGTACAGTTTCCTTGCAACAGCATTGACATACTTAATTACAAGAAATGCATCAAAAGCATTATCTGTATTGATGGTTGATTTCTCATGCGCAATCAAACTGACCACTCCACTATCCATCATATCTGCAATGCGTGAAGCATCAGACAACAGAATGATGGTTAAAGGAGGCAAGTTCCTTGAAGCATATGCAAATGCTGACACCATTGTATTCGATAAGACAGGAACCCTAACCAACGCAACACCAAAAGTTGTGGAAGTTATTCCGATGTCTAGAAGATACAAACGTGACGACATCCTTAGGATGGCGGCATGTATTGAGGAACACTTTGCACACAGTATCGCTACAGCCATTGTAAAACAGGCTGAAGAGGAAGGTCTCAAGCATGAGGAAGACCACAGTGAAGTCGAATACATCGTGGCCCATGGTATTGTAACTGAATATGACGGTAAACGTGCAGTAATTGGATCCAGACACTTCTTATTTGACGATGAAGGAGTTAAGCTAACAAAAGCCCAAGAGAAAAAGGTCAAAAAAGAAGTAAAAGAACATTCTGTTGTTTATCTTGCAATCGATGGAAAACTTGAAGGACTCATTTGCATTGACGATCCTGTACGTGAAGAGGCAAAATATGTCATTGAAGAGTTGAAATCACTGGGCATTGAGAATGTCATCATGCTTACAGGAGACAGTGAAAGCGGTGCTAATGCTGGCGCTAAAGCATTGGGTATCACCGAATACAGATCCCAGGTGCTTCCTGAAGACAAGTCCAGAATTGTTGAAGAGCTTAAGGATGAAGGCAAAACTGTTATCATGGTTGGTGACGGTATAAATGATTCGCCTGCTCTTGCAGCTGCAGATGTATCTGTTTCAATGAAGCATTCATCTGATATCGCACGTGAAGTTGCAGACATTTCATTGCTGTCCGATGATTTGTATGACCTTGTAACACTTAGAAAACTAAGTGTCGGAATGCTGGATAAAATCAACTCCAACTACCGCAACATTGTGGCCGTAAACGGTTCACTTCTGGTTTTAGGTGTTATGGGTGTTATTCAACCGTCAACATCTTCAATGATTCATAACTTATCCACAATGCTGTTCGGTGCTTTGAGTACCAAATCAGTATTGAATGATAGTGATTTCTCAAACGATATTGAAGTGGAAGCTATTGAAGTAGCTGACGCTTCATAATTTTTTTTTTAAATTGCAAAATAGATTTTTCTATTTTTTTCTTTTATTTTTTTAAAGTTTTTATATGATGTTAACATAATTATTAATGTATAAAAATTTTTATTAAGTGATGAAATGTTTGATAATTATAAGAATAAATTTGTCCCGTTAATTCTACCAATAATTTTAATATTATTCTGGTACTTGATCACTAATGGATTGGGATTGTTTTCTTCATATATTCTGCCCGGTCCTTTGGATGTTATAAATTCAGCGTGGGTAGTTATTGAAAACGGAAAACTTCTAACAAATACCATTGACACATTATTTAAGGTATTTGCAGGTTTAATTTTAGCTTCCGTCGTTGCTATTCCTTTAGGAATTATACTCGGGTGGTATAAGGCTCTTGAAGATTTATGTACATTTGTAATAAGTATTTTAAGACCGATTCCTCCTGTTGCATGGATTCCATTTTCAATATTATGGTTCGGTATAGGAACCGTCCCTGCAGTTTTTATTATATTTATGGGATGTGTATTCCCTATTCTGGTTTATACTATTGATGGGGTTAAAAGAACCGATAAAGTTTTAGTGGAATCCGCTCAAACTTTAGGCGCTAACGACTGGAATGTTTTAAAAAGGGTTGTTGTTCCTTCAACAGTTCCATACATTGTTTCCGGTTTAAAAGTAGGTATTGGAATTGCTTTGATGTGTACAATTTCAGCGGAAATGATTGGTTCAAGCAGCGGTTTGGGATACATGATTTTAACTGCAACCAACTTGTTCGATACAGGTACTACTGTAGTCGGTATGCTGGTAATCGGTTTAATAGGACTTGCTTTTGACTTTGTATTTACAAAAATTCAAGATAGGATATTCTGGTAGGTGTTATGGATGTCAATTGAAGTTAAAAATATTAATAAATCCTTTCAAAGTAAAAAAACAGATAAATTGTCAGTTTTGGAGGATATCAATTTAACAATTAATGATGGGGAGCTGGTTTGTCTTTTAGGACCTTCCGGTTGTGGAAAGACCACTCTTTTAAGATTGATTGCAGGTCTTGATTATCCTACTTCAGGCGAGATTGTTGCAAATGGTGAAGTTGTCAAAAAACCGTCCGGAGACAGGGCGGTAATTTTCCAGCAGTATTCCCTATTTCCCTGGTTAACTGTTTTGCAGAATGTCACCTTCGGTTTGGAGATGACAAAGAAGGGTTCAAAAGATGAAAATGTTGAAGCCGCAGAAAGATATCTTGAAAGTGTCGGTTTAATTGACTTTAAGGATAGCTATCCGCATGAACTTTCAGGTGGTATGAAACAAAGGGTTGCAATTATTAGATCTTTGCTTAATCATTCACCTATTTTGCTCATGGATGAGCCATTTTCTGCATTGGATATGCAAAATAGACACAAGCTTCAGGAACAGCTTATCGGGGTTTGGAAAAGATTCGAAAATACAATTGTTTTTGTAACCCACGATGTCGATGAGGCAGTATATCTTGCAGATAAAATCGTAATACTCGATAAAAATCCCGGCCGTATTGCAAAAATAGTTGATGTTGATATTGAAAGACCAAGAAAAAGGGAATCCAAAGAGTTCATTACTCTTCAGGAATCCATTGTTGAAAATTTAAATATGGAAGAATAGTTGCTTAAACTATTGTTCTATCTCATTTTTAATCATTCGTTAATGTGTGATTACATCATTGTTCTTTTAACAATTGTTGGACATTTAAATTATATTTGCCAGTCGCATCTTTTGTTTTCAATATGGTTTTTCAACGGCAATGCTATTAAAATTTCCTCCGCTTGCTCAAAGCAGTATTCAATGTCATCATGCTCTCGCCACGTCATCTGCAATCAGGCGGGAGCTTCATCATATTATCACAGTTTGGCAATTAAAGTTCCATAGTTTCCGTTTTTTATTCCTTCATAGACATAATCTAATGATTTTAGTATTGAAGTATGCAAATCATTATTTTGTCCGAGATATGCAGTGATTGCAGCGGACAAATTGCAGCCTGTTCCGTGAAGGTTGTCTGTTTCAATAAGTTCCTGTTTTTCAACGGTTATGTTGCCGTCAATGTTGATGGTATTGATTCCGTCCAAATGTCCTCCTGTAATTAAACTGCTGCATTTAATTTTCATGGAGGCTTTCATTGCATCCTCTTTATTGTTTATATCCATTCCGGTTAATTTTTCAGCTTCACTGATATTTGGTGTTGTTAAAATTGAATTTGGAAGCAAGTATTTATTAAAAGCCTCTGCAATGTCCTCTTTTGTCAGGTTTCCTCCGGAAGTTGCAACCATTACCGGGTCAACCACTGCCTTCAAATCGTATTCATCAATCTTTTCAGAAACTAGTCTGATAATTTCAGGTGAGTACAGCATTCCTGTCTTTATAAACTCCACTTCATAGGAATCCATAACGGAATCAATTTGCTCAGAGATGTATTCCGGTGAAATGGGTTGTGTTGAAAAGAATTCATATGGATTCTGAGCGGTTAATGCAGTCACCACTCCGCATCCATAAACCCCAATTGCCTGAAATGTCTTCAGGTCCGCAAAAACGCCTGCCCCTCCTGAAGGGTCAACGCCGGCAATGCTCATTACAATCATCTAATCAGCTCTTGTAACTTTTATTCTTTCGCTTCCTCTGAACGGTTCAAATGTAACCTTCAATTCTTTTAGGTATTGTCTGGTGTGTGTCTTTTCACCATGAATCATGATTTCACCCAAATCTTCGGCAGTATTCACGTCCAATGCCATGAATAGGGAATCATGAACCTGTGGATTTAATTTTTTTCTCTCTGCTGCATTAACATGCTCCTTATAGCTGAATCCTTCAAATTTGGTTCTTATGGCCATAGGTTTCATGATAATCATGTTTGTTCCTCCGCCTTTTGAGGGGACTATGATAAAATCTAATTTTTCAGATGCATCTATCAGCATTTTGACATTTGTTTTTCCAATGAGTGGGATGTCTGATGGGACAATCATTATTTTTCTTGCCTTTCCCTTGCAGTATTTCATGGCCTGTGTCAGTGCCTTGTTTAAATTGGAGTTTTCATTCTCTAAAATCGTGTCCAAATTCAGGCTTTCAGCATATCTTAAAACATCCTCATCACGGCTGATTATGAATGTTTTATCCACATGCTTTTTCAATGCGTCTGTAACATCATGAAGCATCACTTTCAGGAGTTTTTCCCTTTCTTTTTCTGTAAGGAATGGGGACAATCGGGTCTTTGCATTTTTGAACTTGCTAACAGGAATTATT
The DNA here is from genome assembly GCA_964596915.1 of uncultured Methanobrevibacter sp. Classification (GTDB taxonomy): domain Archaea; phylum Methanobacteriota; class Methanobacteria; order Methanobacteriales; family Methanobacteriaceae; genus Methanocatella. The sequence continues at coordinate 4,787 of CAZQWN010000030.1, read as the reverse complement.
GCGTAAATGTTATCCATATTATCACTAGTAGGTTTTAGCTATTAAGGCAACATATTTTGCATCTTTGCCGCTTGCAATGCATTTTCCTTCAGGGACTTCCTCCTGAATTCCTAAAACGTCATAGCCGGTTTTTTCTTCAATTTCATGTCCGACCTCTTCTTCTCCGCACCAGTAGAATTTGACAACATTGCCGGATTCCACAAGTTCTGCAACTTCATCAAGGTTATTTGCAAACTTGACATGTTCGTTTAGGAAATTCCATGCTTGGGAAGACAGGTTTTCGGAAGATTGATTTAGCAATTCAATTATGTTGTCTGCTAAATTGTCATCCAATGGAATTTCAGTTTTTTCTTCGCTGTCCCTTGTCATTGCAATTGTAATGTTGTTTTCGAGGTCTCTTGGTCCGAGCTCAAGTTTGATAGGTGTTCCCTTCATTTCCCAATCGTTGAATTTTTTGCCCGGTCTGATGTCCCTGTCGTCAATGTTTACTCTTAATCCTGCATCTTCCAGCTGTTTTCTGATTTCACTGCATTTTGCTAAAACTTCCTCTTTTCCTTTTTTAAATAGAATCGGGATTATTGTTACCTGGTTAGGTGATACTTTTGGCGGCAGGCGCAATCCCTTATCGTCTCCATGAATTCCAATCAATGATGCAATAACTCTGTCGGATACTCCTGCACAGGTTTGATAGACGAGCTTGTGCTCGCCGTCCTTGTCTTCAAAGGTAATGTCGAATGTTTTTGCGAAAGTTTGGCCTAAATTGTGTATGGTACCGATCTGCAGGGTTTTACCGTTAGGCATAATAACATCAAAAGCCATGGTGTAGTCGGAACCTGGGAACTTGTCCCATTCAGGCCTTTTTGAAATTAAGTAGGGAATTCCTAAATCGTCGAAAAATTCCTTATACATTTCAATAAAGTCATGGATTTGTTCGTCTGACTCTTCTTTAGTTGCATGAGCAGTGTGAGCTTCTTTGAATGTGGTGATTTCCCTTACTCTGATTAAAGGCCGTGTATGTTTTGTTTCGTATCTGAAAGTGTTAACGATTTGGTACATTTTGATTGGAAGATCAATGTGTGTTCTAATCCATAATGAGTACATCGGATAGATTGCTGTTTCACTGGTTGGCCTTAATGCCAGCTGTTCATTCAATTCCCGTTGACCTCCTTTTGTTACCCAGTACACTTCATCCTCAAATCCCTTGACGTGTATTCCTTCCTTTGCAAGTTCACTTTCAGGAACAAGCATTGGAAACAATACCTCATCATGGTCCTTATCCAATAGTTTTTTGATAATGTTCATGGAATGTTTTCTTATTTGAAAACCGTATGGTCTCCAAACCGCCATTCCCTTAATGGGATATCTTGAATCTGTTATATCTGCATTTTCTAATATATCATGAAACCATTCGTCAAAATTTTCCACCATATCACCTAAATAATTTTTTATAATATTAATATATTGGTTGTGATTAGTTAAATAATTTTAATTTTGACGTCACTGCTGAAACTTAAGCGAAAATTGTAATTTGTTTTACCGCACCATCTAGGGCCAACAATTAATACTGCTCCCATATATTCCAATAATTCCTCCAATTCATCATCCAGATATCTTTTTAAATACTTTCTCATTGTGTTTCATCATTTTCATATTGTGTGAATATGTTTATTTTAGTAAAGTAATTATACTTATTTTAGTAAAGTAATTATACTTATTTTAGTAAAGTAATTATATAAATTTGCTAAAGTTAATATTTAAATTACATTTTGATATTTAAACAATTTTCTATCGGATTTAAATAATATAATGTTATATGTGATGGTTTTTTGAAGTAATTTTTACAGGTGGGGGCAATTTTCATATTTGAAGTCATTTAATGAAATTTCAAATTATATTTTCGGCATATTGTTAGTTGTATATATGATTTTCAAAATATCAGTAATGGAGTATTGGTTTTCAATATCTGTAAAACACAGCACATATCATTGATGATAAATTTCCAAAAATTCTTTAAATTAGTTATTTTAGAATTTAAATGATTTTAATCAAAAATAAAAAATCAGGTTAGTTGATGATTGAGGTTATTAAAATATATGTATGTTGTTGGTGATGTTGTATGAGAATATAAGTTTTAGATATTATCAACAAATTTGTAGTTTAAAATTGCACAAATTTATAGTTTGAGGTAGTTTGTATAGTTCGTCTATATCAATACCTCAAATAATGAAATTTAATCATTTATAGAGTCCAGTTTTTTTCTAAAATCAGCCACTGCTTCTTCAGCTAATTTTTCCGCATATTTTTTGAGGTACCATTCAAAAGGTAAATTAATATCTCCACTATCTTTAGATTTAAATATCATAAAAAATCATCTCACTCTTTAATAGTTATTTATATTTTATTTTATATAATGATTTGCTATTTATTTTCAATTTCAAAAAACTGTGGGTTTAGTTCTGATTCAAAATATTGTTTTTGTTTTTTCCAGATAAATCCATCTCCTTTTGAAATTATAGCAACATCTATGTCTCCACCTACACTTTCTAAATCTGCTGAAATTTTTCTTTTTAATGATGTAATATGTATTAATGATTCACCTAAATTTGCTAATTCATTTTTGGGTAAGCCTCCTAGTGAATCCAATATTGGTTTAGTGAATGCGTCTTCTAATTTTCCAAGATTTTTCAAAAATTCAGTTGATTGGTTTTCACTATCTTCAATGAATTTATCTATTTCATTATTAATTTCATTTAAAGGTTCATTTTTAAGTTTACTGTTTGAATTCAAATTATTTTTTAATTCTTCTAAATAATCCTCAATGAATTTTTTAAAATAAATGATTGCTGAATATTTTATATCATCATCTATTCCTCTTATGAAAGTTTTCATAACCTCTTTTTGTGCAAATGGGATAATTGCATTACCATCATAATTGATTAGATAATCATAATTTGATATTTTAACATTATTATTGTAATTAAAATGGATATTGAATTGCATGCATGATGGAAACATTTTGTTTTCATTAAATCCTGCAATGACTATTCCAGTACTCATTGATGCAATGAAATCAAAAAATATATTTTTTAAAGACTCTATTAATAGTTCATGTTTGTTTACATCAATTTTAGCCGGAATTAATTCTTCAAACTTATAGTTATAATTGTTTAGTTCATCAATTTCGTTTAAAAAATCGGGTAATGTTCTGTTCCCTTGACTGATTATGAATTCTTCAAATTCATCAATGGAGATATTTTCAAGTTCTAATTTCATGAAGTCTTTAAATAATGGTAATGTGGTTTCAATTTTATTTTTCATGTCTGTTTTTGGAGTATTTTCACTTAAAAATTTTAAAAATTCATCTTTAATCATTTCAATGTCATTGCATTTCTTAAAATCGGTTTTTCTTTTAAATTCTTTGATTAAAGTTTCCATAGGAATATTTTCGAAATCTGCTGATCCAAATATCATTATGCCCATTGGTGGTGAATTTGATAGCATGAATAGCTTATTAACTCCATTGTATGTTTTTGTTCCACCTACTGTTACTGCACTGTCTGCTGCCATTACAATGGCATTTTTGTTCATGATCACAACTTCAGATGTCATAAAAAATACCTTTTTTTAATTAATTAATATTATTTTGGTATTTTCATATTTAAACAATTTTACATCGGATTTAAATCATATTAACTTATATGTGATGGTTTTTTGAAGTAAATTTTACAGGGTGGGGGCAATTTTACTATTTGGGTGCAATTTTCATATTTGAGGTCAATTTAAAGAAATTTCAACGTATATTTTACAGCAGAACCTACGTTTCCTTTATATATAAAACCGGATATTTGTGGGATTAAGATACGTTGGTGATGAGGTTTTCTATTAATGATTTTGGTTAAAAAATAAAAAAGTGATTAAGAGAATTTCTCAATCAGCAAAAATTTCATCGTACTCAACATCTATGCCTGCCATTTTAAATATTGCATAGAGTTTATCATTTCCAGTCAAAATATTTGGGTCAGCTACACGTTTACGAGCAAGTTCAATTTCTTCATGAGAAGGTCGCTTTCTACATTGATATTCGGCAACATTTAAATTATCCTCCATTGTGCCATACTCCTTTTTGATTAATTGTATATCTTTAATGTTTTTATTATTTATATACTTTAATAATTTGTTTCCATACTTAATATCGTGCATTTTACCAATGATTTCATCATTTTCATATCTGGAAACACATGATTCAAGACAGGAATCGGAAATGCTATCTGAGATAATGTTTATCTCAAAAAATAACATTTTATGCACGCCTTTTGCTTTTAGAATCCAAAATGAATTGAATCCTGCAACCAATTCATAATCCTCAAATGATCGGTTAAATATTCCAAAGTTTTTACTTGAAGGGGGAGACAACAATTCCTTGGGGTGATTATGTATTGAAGCAACATTAAATTCATTAAGTTCATCTTCATTAAAAACTATTTTAACATTGTCTGAGGTTCCTTTCACACATTTAAGAATTTCTCCAGTTATATAATCAAAGTACATCATGATTTCAAAATCCAAATTTCTAGTTTTCCTGATGAATTCGTCAACAGTTTTGAATACAACATCGTTAAATTCCTCTGGCAAATCTTCACGTTTAATTGAAGGCACATTCTCAATTTTCAATTTTTCATATTCTTCCAAATATGATTGAGAATCAAACATCAATGCCAATAAAAATACTAAAATTATGAGTGTTCCGAATAATTCAAATTTTGACAAAAAAATAATACTAATATAAA
>CAZQWN010000029.1:0-22009 GCA_964596915.1 uncultured Methanobrevibacter sp. | reverse complement strand
GAGTTTTAAAATCAGAAGTAATTTCATTGTAATCAAGATATTCTCTAAAAGAAAATGGATATATGTTTAATTCAACATAGCGGCCAGACAAATATGTGGCAAACTCGCCAGACAATAATTTTGAGTTTGATCCAGTAATGTATATGTCATAATTTTCTTTTGCAAAGTAAGAATTGATTAATTTTTCCCATTGAGGAACAACCTGAATTTCATCAAAAAACAGATAAATTTTTCCATCAATATTTTCAGTTTTATCAGATATGAACTCTTCAAGCTTTTTAATATTATCTATTTCAAAATAATCACTTAATTCAAAATTCATCCAAACAATATTTTCTTTAGGAATTCCCTGTTTTATTAATGAATCTATAATTTGTTTTAATATGGTTGACTTGCCGGAACGTCTTGTTCCTATTAAAACTTTAATAATGTGTTTATTTACAAATGGATTGATTTTATCAATATAATCTTCTCTTCGGATAATCATTAAAATCACACGAATTTTTATAATTATTAATTTATCATAATTATAATATAAAGTTTTCAGTATATTAAAAAGGGAATAATAAATTCAATATTGTTTTCAGTTAAATGAAACTAAAGTGAAAATTATGAAAAAATTTCAAACCAATGAAAATAAATATGAAAACGCACAAATCAAATTAATTTTTGTTGGACATCAATGAAACTTGGCTCATTGACTTCCTTTACAACATCACTCTCTTTAACTTCCCCAATCAGCAAGGGTGAATCCGGATTATGCAACTTTTGGTTCCTTTTGACCAGCTTCATATTGCTGTTGGCGTAGCAATATTTGCATCCATGAAGACAAGTGTTATATGCTCCAATATCCCTTCCCATTAAACAGTTGCACTGGCGATTCTTGTATTTTCCTCGAGGCACTTTTAAATTATTCCCAATAGCTTTTTCAAGGACCTGCTTTGTCATGCAACCTGTTGAGTCAAAACCGAACTGGTCAAGCAATGTCCCCTCAACACAAGTTTTCATCTTTATACCATATTTATCAGCAATTCTGGCGAAATTTTCACCAATAATTAACTGCTCTTCTGTTGTGACTTCACGAGCCTCTGGAAAGTTTCTTAAAACCTTATTGTACATGTCTATGAAACTGATTGTACAGTCTGAAGTAAATTCAGACAATTCAGATGCCATCTCCTCAAATTTTTCAATGTGAAAGTCCAGGCCATATTTTTCTGTGATGAAAATCGGATCATATCTCCATGCAATTGCATCCCTTTTCAATGTTGAAGCAACATCCCCAAAAGTTTTAATAACCTTTTTGTAATCCGGCACATTAGGTTCTATATCATTTCCGTAAGGATTGACTGTTAAAAACCAGAACTGATTAAAATCTTCAATTATATCCAAATGCCTGACCAATGGACGAGGATTTTTTGAGCAAAAGCAGATGCAATCCACAACTTCACAATTTATATCATATTTGTAGATTTCACCATTATATGGATTTCTAGAACATACAAATCCATCATCAATACGGTTTAGGAACCATTTATGAAAAAAAGCAGGAATGTCAGTTCTTGTTCCGGTATTAAGTATCATGAAAAAAAAGAAAAAGTAAAAGAGATTTATAAATCTCTTCCAAAAATGTGTACAGCTGCAGTACCTCCTGTACCACCGATGTTGTGGGTCATACCAATTTCTGCACCGTCCACTTGTCTTCCTCCAGCTTCTCCTCTGAGTTGCCATACGATTTCAGCAGCCTGAGCAATACCTGTAGCACCTAATGGGTGTCCACGTGCCTTAAGACCACCGGAAGTGTTGATTGGGAAATCACCGTCAATTTCGGTTTGTCCTTCCTCAATAGCCATTCCGCCTTTACCTTTTTCGGCAAATCCTAAGTCCTCAACTGCCAGTAATCCGTTGATTGAGAAGCAGTCGTGAACTTCGGTCACGTCAATGTCTTTTACTGTCACTCCCGCCATTTCATAAGCTTTCCTGGATGCGACTTTTGTAGATTCAATGGTAGTGATATCTTTTCTGTCGTGTAATGTTAATGTTCCGGAAGCCTGTGCGGAAGCTTTTACATAAATTGGAGTATCAGTGTATTTTTTGGCCATATCGGCAGGCACCATTACAACCGCAGCTGCTCCATCACTTACAGGAGAACAGTCAAGAAGTGTTAACGGGTCTGCAACCATGGTGGAGTTCAATACCTTATCCACACTTACCTCAAATGGGAATTGTGCATTTGGGTTTTTGGATGCATTTTTGTGGTTTACAACTGAAAACTGTGCCAGTTGTTCACGGGTTGTTCCGTATTCGTACATGTGTCTTTTTGCAATCATTGCATATAATGACGGGAAAGTTGCTCCTTGCTGTGCTTCCCATTCCTGGTCTGATGCTGTTGCGATAGCCGGGGTGGCGTCAACGACATCCGTCATCTTTTCCACACCTGCAGAAATTACAACATCATGGAAACCTGATGCAACTGCCATGATTCCCTGTCTTAATGCAAGACCTCCTGATGCACAAGCAGCTTCAACTCTTGTGGTTGGAACAGGGTTAAGACCCATGTGGTCTGAAATAAGCGCTGCAATGTGTTCCTGTTCTACAAATAATCCTGAAGACATGTTTCCTACAAACATTGCTTCAATATCTGCACCGTCAATTTGAGCATCATACAATGCTTTTACACCAGCATCAGCGATTAAGTCTCTGAATGATAAATCCCATAATTCACCAAATTTTGTTTGTGAAACTCCGATAATAGCGACATCTCTCATATTCAAGCCCCCTTACATTTTAATTTTGCCTTTGAATTTAGCGTAAACAGCATAATCAACGTATGTCTTATCGTCAATGATATCCTGTGTTTTTGGAGCCAATTCTCTTCTTTCAACAATCTCATCTTTTACAGTTATTGTGAATCCGTCACTTCCCGCACCAGATCCGTATGAAATAACAAAGATATTATCTCCAGGTTCTGCAATATCCAATATATTGGACAATGCCAAAGGAACAGCTCCTGAATAGGTGTTACCGATGTTTGGAGTTAAAAGTCCCTGTTTGATTTGTTCTGATGAGAATCCTAACTTTTTACCTGCTCTTAAGTAGAACTTACCGTTAGGCTGATGGAAACAAGCGTAATCATAATCTTCAGGTTTTGTGTCGGTTTCTTCAAACAGCATTTTTGCTGTGCTTAAAACATGCTTGAAGTAAGCGGGTTCTCCTGTAAAACGGCCTCCGTGGGAAGGGTAGTCCTGTCCTTCTCTTCTGTAGAAATCAGGAGTGTCTGTTGTGAAACTGCATGTGTGATTAATATCAGCTATAGTGTTTTCCTTACCGATAATGTAAGCCGCTCCTCCAGCGGATGCGGTGTATTCCAATGCATCTCCAGGTGCGCCCTGTGATGTATCGGCACCAATAGCCAATGCATATTCAACCATTCCAGATTCGACAAGACCCATGGACATTTGAATACCTGCGGTTCCTGCTTTACAAGCAAATTCCAAATCGGCTGCAGTTAATTTTGGAGTTGCACAGACCGCTTCAGCAACAATGGAAGCGGTTGGTTTTACTGCATAGGGATGTGATTCGGAACCGACATAAACGGCACCAATTTTACTTGGATCTATTTGAGCTCTTGCTAGTGCATATCTAGCAGCAGTTACTGCAATAGTAGCAGTATCTTCATCAGCAGAAGGAACGGATTTTTCATTTACAACCAATCCATTTGATAAAGCTACAGGGTCATCACCCCATACTTTGGCAATTTCTTCTACTTTAATTCTATAAGATGGCACATGTGCACCATATCCTACTATTCCTACCATTAAATCACCTTAAATAATAATCTTGAACGACATTAAAAATTAATTTAATTATAAATATTATATTTTTATTATTATATATAATTAACTAAAAAAAGGAATTTTTTAAACAAAATAAGAATTTTAAAAAAAGATTGATAACTAAGATGCAGTTGCCGGGATTCGAACCCGGGTTGTAGGCTTGGAAGGCCCAAGTAATAACCAGACTATACCACAACTGCATAAAAAGTGCGGCGTCCGGGATTTGAACCCGGGTCGCTAACGTGGCAGGCTAGAGTCTTAACCAGGCTGGACTAACACCGCATAAAAACTAACAACAAATAAACTTATGTTTTAATAATATATAAACTTTTGCATTATTTATCAAATATAATAACATAACTATAAAAAAATGAAAAATATTAGATTTTACGTGCAGTCACACAAATCCAATCATTTTCATCATTCACATATGCTTTAAAGTCTTTAAAACCTGTTTTTTCCAAAGATTCCTTCAGAACTTCTTCGGAATAGATTTTCATATCCAACAGTTCAACCAAATCATCATATTTTTCCATTTCACCTTCACGGTACACCGCCTCATTGCAGAAAAATACCAGACCGTCTTTTTTAAGAACCCTGTTGACTTCCACAAGGTCATTGATGAAATCCGGCCAGAAATAGATTGTTTCAAATCCTGTTACGATGTCAAATGTCTCATCATAAAACGGCATGTCGGAAACAGATCCCTGCAATACGTTGACGATACCCTCATCAATTGCATCCCTGTTTAAATCAATGGATTTTTCTACGCTGACCTCGGAGTAATCGATTCCGACCACCCTTCCGTTTTCTGAAATCTGTGCTGCAAACCTTTCGATGTTTCTTCCGCCACCGCAACCAATATCGAGGATTTTGCTGTCATTTTCTATTTCAAAATGGCTTACTCCCCATTGCGCCATGCTTTCATGGGACCTGTTCATTCTCTCAAGAATCTGATGGCCAAGCTCACCGACAGGCTTTCTTGCATTCTTAATCAATTCCTTATCCTCTATATGATGGCCCGTATTTACCTTATCGTTATCACTCATAGTATCACTTCCCCATTCCTTTACGTGTCTTGATGGCCTGACCTGTTTCAAACTGCTCTATTTCGCATGCTCCCAGCAGTGCCTTTCCATATGCCAAAAGCCTGTCCTGCTCGTCAACAATCAGAACTTCATCCTTTGCTCTTATGTTCTCATCGCATTCCACTACAAATTTGCAGAAAACACTTTTACCGTCAAGAGCAAAAGGCACAGAGTCCTCATTGACAACTACTCTGTTTTGCGGATACGGCATGGCATTGTGAAGCCTTTTTGCACCCTCTTTTGATAAAATCAAATAGGAATCTGATGCCCTCATGTTTACAATAAGCACCTTGCCGTCATAGACATGCCTTATTTTACCTGTTTTCTTACTCTTTTCTATGATGATGTTTCCTGTAAATAATGCTTCGCCGGCTCCAACGCCGAACTGATAATCTGCAATGGATTTGATTTTCCTGATATCATCTTTTTTGTATCTGATTTCATCTGATGATTCATGTTTTTCAAACAATCCCAATTCCAAGTCACGAACTACTCTTGAATGTATCAGTACCTGGTCATAATATTCAACGAATTCTGTGATGAAATCCTCTGCAAATTCAATGGCATCAACATCACGGATTTTTGGAGCATCACTCTGACTTAAAGGATAAACCTCATCAATTTCCAAAGGTATCAAACCAAACGGAATGTCTAAAACCATGAAATCTGTGTTTTCAAGGTCAAGTTCCTGCTGTGTACCGTAAACATAAAATTCACCAAGCCTGCCTGAAACGAATTTGGAGTAAGGCTTTCTTGTCGGAGGCAATATTACCAAATCCCGTTTTTTAGGCATCTGCCTTAACTTTTGCATGTGCCTCAAGACTTCCGGCCTGCAGAGGGATTCGGGACCCGTGTAGAAGAATGCTGATTTTTTGCTTCTCGGATCGTATTTTTCCAAATCTGCAGAGTAGTTTCCAAGGTGCCTTACGGCCTCAAGAAGTGCGGGATGTGCCCTGCATCGCTCTTCTACAAGTTCCATCAGACTTCCCTCATAGATGGCCTGTCTGATAAGTCTCATCTCTGCAAATGACACGTGCAGGTTGTGCTGAGCTATCAAGTCCCTTCTTTTCTCTTTCGGCATTGCCCTTAGCTCATCGGGCGTGTATTTGCTACACACTTCACATGAACATGGCATTTCCTGAAGGTTTTCAAGCTTGTATGTGCCCCGTGTTGAAAGAAGCCTGTCGTCTTCAGCATACAGAATATATGCCGCTGAGTCAAAAAGGTCACATCCCATCGCTACACAAAGTGCAAATATCATAGGGTGTCCTGCCCCCATCAGATGGCGAGGAACGGTATCTGACAGCTCCTTCATGGAATTCATAACCACATCAACCAGATCCCTGTAGTGGTATGACTCCATCAGAGGAACAACGGCTCCTATAGGGTACAAATCGGCATCGAGCTTTGAGAGCTCTTTTGCACATTCACGCCTTAAATCAAGAAATGTTGAACCTTGAACCACTGAATTTAAAAGCATTTCCATATTTTGCTCCTTTTTATAAGCGACTGCTTCACGTGCACGTTCAAGAGTGATTTCCAAATCGCTTTCAGCCTTTTCACGGTCTACAAAGGGTGCTGTGGGAATGTCAAGGCTTGTGCCTATATCTGTTTTGATTTCCTCCTGAAACTCGATGACTTCCCTGTTGGTGATTTCAACATCCCCGTAAACGGAAAGCTGAAACGATCCCGAATCGGTCATTATCGGACCGTCAAAGTGTATCAGTTCATGCAATCCCTTTTCAATGGCTTCGGCTTTTAAATCCTCATCCTTGTAAATCAGATAAGCGTTGGTGATTACTATATCGGCGCCATACTTGCCGACATCTATTGCCTGTTTTCTCGGATGAATTACAGGCATCAGTGCAGGTGTTTTAACATCACCGTGTTTAGTTTTTAAAACGCCCACACGACCCATATTGTCTTTAGCTTTAATTTCAAACATTCGTATAACCTTAATCGTTTAATAATTGAACTTAATTGGGAATCAAGTTCGAAAAAAAATAATTTCTAAAATAATTAGAATTGTCCGTATTATCTAAATAAACATTAACTCGGAAATTATATAAATTTTGCTCATTTAAGGATTTAAAAATGGATTGGGTGTGGAAAAAAAGTATCTGCATAAAAAATTGCATTAAAAAAATAGAGGAAAAATGGAGGTTAAGATAAAACTTAACCTACTTTATGTATTTATAATTTAGCCCTCTCCTTTTTGGACTTTTTAGGTAATTTTTTAATTACCTTTTTAGGTTTTTTAATGGATTTAACCTTTTTATTTGACTTTTTGGCAAGTTTTGCTTTTTTAATTATTTTTTGAGTTTTGGCGTTTTTGACAATGTTAAAAGACCCGTTGTCAGATGGAGCTGATTCATTGTTTTTCTCACCCACAGGCTTTTGATCAGTTATACTATCAGGAGAAACATTCAAGTCATCTTTTTTGAAATTAGGTGCGATATTGTTTAATCCCATCAGATTAGAAACGACATTATTCATCAATTCACCATTTTTCGAAAGATTAGTGAAATTGTTGTCTCTTAAATCAGAGGAATTGAAATTGCCCATAGAATTGTCATTAAACATGAATTCAGGAGATTGATTTAAATCTTTAGGATTGTCAACAGGTTTTAAATCCATATTGTGTTTGTACAAAATCTCATTACTTTTATTGTCTCCGGAGCATTGCGGAGTTTTATCGAATGATTTTTGTCCATCATGGGATTGGAAATCATCTACATCAAAGTGATCTTGCATTTGATTTTCATTATATCTTTCGCTTGCAATATCATGTTGAGAAATGTCGTGAGACATCACAGGAGAATTTGGTCCCGTCCCATTGATTTCAGCTTCACTAGCGGCTGAAACCTCTGTAATTATAGCGAAAGACAACATGATGAGCAAAAACATCACAATAACATTTCTTTTATCATTCATAGTTTCATCTCGCTTAACAACCTCGAATATAATGATGTAAAAAATAACCCCCGATTGAATTAAATTTTTACAATACTCAAGATTGTCAGTTATTATTAAGAAATAACTACTATTTAAATGTTTTTATAGAAAATAAGTATAAAATATATAATAAATGGAAAAAATAAGCAATTTTAAGCGAAAAATTAAACCGCTAAAAAGCGCCGAAAACACCATCAGAAAGTCAAAAGCAAATGAATTTCACCACACCAACACACAATCTTATAAAATCAAATCCACTGGATTATGACTTAATCCCATAAATTCTAATTAATCATGTCTTTTTTAAATAAAAAATACCATTTTATAAGGCAATTAGATAAAATAATGAAATTTTAAAAGGAATTTAAACAATAACGGATTCCAAATTGAAAAGCTTTTAAAAATTCCGAATCAAACTAAAAAGGATTTTGAAATCCCCTTTGTAAAAATAAATAAAAACTCATGAGATTTGAAATCGGATTAACAGATGAGAAATTGGAATTTGAATCTTAAGATGAAATAAAAAAGCCATGTTTAAACTCCATTAATCGAAAAAGAGTAAATTAAAACTTTTTAAAGTAAAATCAAAGCTTAAAATTGAATTTGATTTTCAATGCCAAAAACATGAAAATAAGGCCATATTTATGTTGAATTACTAAAAATGCATTTAAAACATCATTCAATCACACTGATTTTAATGAAATCGAATGAATTTAAAAATTCAAGACATAATATCCAACAAATCAAATCAGATGTTTTATAAAAACAACACCATTAAGCTAACCGCACGACATCAATCAACATTGAAATTTCAGAAAAATCAATACTTCATTTTTAAAACCAAATGAGTGAAATGAAATTGAATGAAAAATAATCAAAAATCACCATTATATCGTGAAAATAATGATTATGAGGTATTTTTAATTTAAATTCAGGAAAAATAGGATTAGTGAAAAATCCCATCTAAAATATAAAAACGAGAAACGCTAAAAATTAATGTTAGATAAAATGAGTTACGAAAATAATGCAAGAGTTATCAGCGATGATGTGTTTGACCTGGTCAATGAATGTTTCAGTCAGGAAAAAAGTAGTCGAAATATTGAAGGAAGGGTCAATTTTTTTGACACTTACAATGATTATTTTGTTTTGACAGATGATGGATCATATTCTATTAATTCAAGGGAAATAAATCATAAAGTTGAAACCTTACATACATCTACCGGTGCAATAAGTGAGTCATTTGAGAAATTTATCAAGCCGATGCAGTTCAATTATGATGAGGACATTGCGATTCTGGACATCTGTGCAGGAATAGGATACAACACGTCCGCCGCAATAGCTGATTTCATTGAAAACTCCCATGATTCAACATTAAAAGTTGACATGGTTGAAATATCAAAAGCCACACTTGCATGCGGCCTTTTAGTGCCATCACCGATTGAAGCTCATGACATTACCAAAAAGGCCATTGAAGACGAACTAATCAAACAGGACTATGCAACATTAAGCGTTGAAGATACGGAAATTCCAGAAAACATTGACATTAACGTTTTTATTGAAGATGCAAGACAGACCGTTCAGAAACTTAAAGATGACACTTACGATGCAATATTTTTAGATCCCTTCAGCCAGAACATGGCTCCGGAACTGTTTTCACTTGAATTTTTCAGCGAGTTCAGACGAGTAATCAAGTACGACGGCATCGTTGCAACCTATACCTCATCAGCTCCCGTAAGGGATGCATTCATTGAAGCTGACTTTTACATCGGCCTCGGTCCGATATTCGGAAGAAAGCAGGGAGGAACCCTTGCAAGCCCGAATCCAATGATGCTTGACACCGCACTTCCGAAAAACGATGAGATAAGAATTGCACTGTCTGATGTTGGAATTCCATTCAGAGACCCTAATCTGAATGATGACAGTGAGGTTATTCTTGAAAGAAGAACCGGCGAACGCCACAATGCAAGGCACAACACCAAAATATCATCTGCCGTTAAAACACCAATATTTTTAGCTCAAAAAATGGATGATGAAAAGCTTAAAAGGCGTGTAGAGAGAAACCTTGCAAAAATGAACATACCTTCAACAACATCAAAAGAAGCGTATTACATTGTTGAATGTGAAAATGCCTACTCAGAAAAACAGGACGAAAAAAACAACTCAAGAAACAGAATTTTGGATATGAAAAAAAGATTAAAAAAAGTTAAGACGGAAAAATTATGAAGCTACATATTTTCCGCTTTTCAAAGTGTATGCATCATTTTTTGTACAGGACTTTGTTGCGGTTATAACAGTCAGGTCTCCGCCTGATCCGCCGTGATTGTGTCCGAATACTGACCAGTCACTGTCACATTTTGCACAAACAATGATACCTTCTGCACTGCTTCCTTCACCGTTACCTGTTGCAGGGAATGTTCCCCAGTTGGCGGTTTCGGAACCTGCAAAGAATATGCTCCAGTACAGCTCATGACTTCCGCAGTATGGGCAAGTCCTGTCAAACTCGGTGACATAAAATGTGTAACCGTATTTGCTGAGTTCTCCTGATGCTGAAGCCCTACCGATAGCAAGCAGAGAATATCCGTCTTCAGATACCCCATACTGATTGTATGAAACTCCCACATTTGTCTTGATAATCTTAATAGTTTTTGTAGTGGAATAATTGTTGGCCGGATCTTTAATGACAACCTTATATGTGCCCACATCCAGATTATAGTTGATGCTTGCCGCACCGTATGAATTTGTCTTGGCGGTTGTTGTTTTACCTTTAAGAGTGAATTCCACATTGCCGTTTTTTACAATGTTTCCGCTTTTATCAAGAAGAGTTGCAGTGAACTTTGAAGTCTTGTTTGCAGCATCAATAACATTGCTTGCCTTTATTGTAGGTGCCAGAACAGTGATTTTAGTGGAGATTGTATCTTTTGTGTAAGGATCATAAGATTTGAAAGTGTATGTTCCTTTAGCTAATTTGAAGTTTACACTTGCCACACCATTTGCATCGGTTTTTGCAGTCTTTTTAACGTTTTTGATGTAAACATAAACCTTTGCGTTTTTGACCAGTTTTTCATCCTTGTAAAGCTTTACATTGAATGTGGATGTCTTATCTGAAAATACAGTCATCTTGCTTGCAGTCATGGTGTGTATGATTTTAACAGTGTTTGTTATTTTCTCACCGGTGACTGAATTAATGGAATAAATCTTAAAGCTAGTCGGTTTTGAAATAATGCTTAGCTTAGCCACACCTTTTGAATTGGTTTTTACCTTAAAGGTACTTCCATGAGCCTTGAATGTGATATATTTCTTTGATAAGACCTTGCCGTCCTTGCCGTAGAATGTTGCTGTAAACACTTTGGAGCTCAAGTAACGTTTTGTAACGTCACTTGCAATCACTGATGTCCTGATAACAATCTTGTTGGATATTTTATATCCGTTAGGATGGATTGCATAGACTGTGTAGTTTCCAACCTTCAGATTGATTTCAAGGCTTGCAACACCTTTTGAATTTGTTTTTTGAGTGTAGGTTTTTCCATTCAATTTGAATTTGACATTTGTATTTTTCAATGGAGAACCGTCACTGTTCAGGAATGTTGCAGTGTATTTTTTTGAATTTGAATAAGTTTTGGTTACATCTTTACCTGTAACTACAGGAAGTACATTAACCTTGGTATCATTAACTGTATTTCCGGCAGATACTGAAATGACATATGTTCCGGCATTCAAATCCAAAGGAACGGAAACCTTACCGTCACTGTCAGTGCTTAAAGAATAACCAACACCATTGACACTAATACTAACAGACACATTTTCTACCGGATTTTCATTTTGTGATAATATTACACTATATTGTGATCCGCTATAGTATGAACCTGTATTTTCGCTGCTGATTATATAACTTGCATTAGAATCAGCAACAGCAGTATCCTCACTTACGGATAATGCATTTGCACTGCCCGAAGGAGGTTCCTCATCAATATCTCCAGCAAGCATGTCATCGGTTGCATTTGCGTCAACTGCAGCAACTGCAGAAATGGACAGCATGAAAACCAGAGTTATTAAAAACAATTTAATTTTTTTATTAAACATAGTTAACCCCATTTAACTTTTGTTCGTAATATCTTTTATTTCACTTTTTCTATAAAAAGCTTTTGATTTTTAAAAAAAGCATAATCAAGCCCAATTTTAAAAAAATAAACAATAAAAAGGTTATAAATAGTTTAAATAGCTTAAAATAATTGAAATTATTAACAAAAGACAATATTTAATTGAAATATTAATCTTTGAAATTAATAATTGTTACAAATAGTTTTAAAAATTTGCAATACCCTGTTCAAGTTATCAGTGCATGTTTTAGAAAGGTTTAATTATAAAAAACAGATTAACTCTAATTTTTAAAAAAACAGAAATAAAAAAGAGGTTTGAAGCATTTGAAGTTTAAAAATGAAAAAAAGATAAAAAATGAAAATAAGGTCAAAAACCCTTATTCCACAGTTACACATTTTGCAAGGTTTTTAGGCTTGTCAGGGTCATGACCCTTTTCAAGAGTGATATAATATGCAATCAGTTGCAGCGGCACAATATAAACTAATGGCGCAATGATTTCCTTGACATCAGGATTAATGGAAATGATTGCATTTGCCTTGCTTTCAAGTGATTCATCCCCTTCAGCACCAATTGCCAATACATTGGCGCCTCGGGACTTGACCTCTTCGAGGTTACTCATGGTTTTTCTGTAATTGTCACCCGGAGGAATAATCACGACAACAGGAATTCCCTCGTCAATCAATGCCAGAGGACCGTGCTTTAGTTCTCCAGCAGCATATCCTTCACCATGAATGTATGAGATTTCCTTAAGCTTTAGTGCTCCTTCAAGTGCTGTCGGATATGAATATCCTCTTCCGAGATAGAAGAAGTCACGTGCATAGTTGTATCTTTTGGACAGCTCTTCAATTAGGTCATTTTGAAGCAGTACTTCATCAATAAACTTAGGAACATTATCCAAATCATTTAACAATTCATCATCACGTGCAAGAAGTGCTGCAAACAGATATATTGAAGTCAGCTGCGCAACATATGTTTTTGTTGCTGCAACACCTATTTCAGGACCTGCCTGGGTCTGGATTACATAGTCTGCACGCCTTGTAATGGCAGAACCTGCAACGTTGACGATACCCAATGTCTTTGAGGTCTTGTTTGCCACGTCCAATGCCTTGAGTGAATCTGCAGTCTCACCTGATTGTGATATGAATACAACCAGAGTCTTATCGTTTAAAGTATTTGAGGAATACTTGAACTCTGATGCCAATATTACATCGGTCGGAATTCCGGCAAGAGACTCTATTAAATATTTTCCGGTTAATGAGGCGTGATATGATGTTCCGCATGCAACAAAGCATATTCTCTGAAGGTCCCCAACTTCATCAATGATGCTTTGGATGTTTTCCCTTTGAGTTAATGTATTTCTCACTGCAGTTGCCTGCTCATTGATTTCCTTTATCATGAAATGTTCATAGCCTTCCTTTTCAGCCATCTCAGGAGTCCAGTTAATTGTTTCTATTTCCTTATTGACCACATTGTCAAACTCGTCATGAACAACCACACCAGTTTTATCCAAAATGACAATTTCGCCCTTTTCAGGGTATATTATATCTTTAGCGTATTTCAGTATTGCTGGAGAGTCTGATGCAAGGTAATATCCGTTTTCACCAAGACCTACAATCAGAGGTGAATCCTTACGGGTTGCAACGATTTTATCCGGTTCATTAACAGATATTGCCGCAAGCGCATATGCCCCTTCAATTACTCCGATTGTCTTTCTAACGGCATGTTCAAGGTCATTTCCCTCATCCATGAATTTCTGAATCAGGTGAGGTATGACCTCGGTGTCGGTTTCTGATTTGAACCTGTGACCTTCCCCAATCAATTCTTCCTTGATTTCCAAATAGTTTTCAATGATACCGTTGTGAACGACAGCAACGGTGTTTTCTTCATCTACATGAGGATGTGAATTTAATTTGGACGGGTCACCGTGTGTTGCCCATCTAACGTGAGCGATACCGAATTTTCCGGGCATGTCTGAGAGGTTCAGACTTTTGTCGACTTCCCCAATTTTACCCTTGTCCTTTTTTATGTGAATCTTACCGTCATCAAATGTAGCAAGTCCTATTGAATCATATCCCCTATATTCAAGTTTAGATATGCAATCAAAAAGAATAGACGCTACATCCCCATCTTCCTTCAATATACAACCAACAATTCCACACATCTAATCACCTTGATATTCATAGATACCTTTATAGAGTTTTACAACATCCCCGATAATCAAAATAGCGGGAGTGTTAATATTTTTATCTGAAATATCACCTAAAGTTCCGAATACAACATTTTCATCTGGAAGTGTTCCGCTTTCAACAGCGCAAACCGGCGTGTCAGCCGGGCGATATTTCATTATTTCCGAGGTATTTTGCCTAATGTTTCCAATACCCATAAGTATAATTAATGTATCGGCAGTGTAGTCCCAGTGAACCTGGCTTTCAGGTTTTGTCGGGTCTTCATGACCTGTTACGATAGTAACGGATGTCGCCACTGCCCTGTGAGTTACAGGTAGTCCGAGAGAGGTTGGTGCTCCGATGGCTGAAGTTACACCAGGAATTACTTCAAATTTGATATCATGTTCAATTAAAGCCAATATTTCCTCTCCACCACGGCCGAAGACAAAGGGATCTCCTCCTTTAAGCCTTACGACATTTTCATGGCTTTGAGCCTGCCGGATGATTAATTCATTGATTTCATCCTGTGTCTTATAGTGCTGTCCTGCCTTTTTGCCTACATAAATTTTTTCTGCAGTTTCAGGAGCATGTGCCAATATTTCCTCATTGGCCAGATAATCATATAAAACAACATCAGCTTTGTTCAGGGCTTTTACTGCCTTAAGAGTTATTAAATCAGCATCTCCGGGTCCTGCACCAATCAGATAAACTACCATAAAATCATCCTATAAAAATCCTTTAAAGAAGTTCAAACCGTCATCTGAACCGAAAAGTTCCTCACAGGCCCTTTCTGGGTGAGGCATCATTGCACATACAAGACCTGACTCGTCGCATACGCTTGTTATTGCTTCCAATGAACCGTTCGGGTTTTTGCCTTCAAACTGAAGAACAATCTGGTCCTGGTCTTTTAAAAGGTCCATGTCTTCTGTGTAAAACCTTCCTTCAGCGTGAGCTATTGGAAGCTTGATGATCTGGTCTTTTTTAAATGCCTTTGTAAAGGGAGTTCTTGATGTTCCGACTTTCAGCTCAACCCATTCACAGTTGAATTTAGGATATTCGTTTGTGATAAAAATCCCAGGAACAAGACCGATTTCACCTAGAATCTGTGCACCGTTACATATTCCCAATACCGGCTTTTCCTCTTTTACCAATGCCTTGATTCCGTCGATTACCGGTGTGATTGATGCCATTGCGCCAGCTCTTAAGTAGTCCCCGTATGAAAATCCGCCGGGAATGACGATTCCGTCATAGTCTGTGAGGTTGTCTTCACTCCACCATACGTATTCAGGAGTAAGTCCTGCAAGCTCAATGGCCTGAGCGACATCCCTGTCACAATTGGTTCCCGGAAATCTGATTACGCCAATTTTCATCAAATCACCTTTATTTGCCGCAGGCCATGTTCTGCGGAATGACATTGATTTTGTAATTGTGGATTACAGGATTGCACAGCAGCCTTTCACACATGTCAACCACATTTTCCCTGATTGCTTGCCTGTCTTCGCCTTCCATCTGGAACTTGATGGTTTCGACAGTCTTGACGTTTTTGACTTCATAACCTAAAAGGTCAAGGGATCTTTCAACCTGAGTGGCTTCAGGGTTTAACATACCGTCTTTTAAAGAGATTTTAACTTCAATATCAAATAACATTTAACTCACCTAAAAATCAAATTTTTCCTCATCGGGAATAATTCTGTTGTAAACTTCTATATAAGCGTCCATTACTTCATCGTCTTTTCCTTTTCTGAAAAGTTCCTTATCCAACATTTCCAAGGTTTCACTGTCCCACAATCTGCATCCGTCAGGGGAAATCTCATCACCTAAAAGAATGTTTCCGTCATTGTCCTTTCCGAATTCGACCTTGTAGTCAACGAGAATAATTCCAGCGTCAGCAAAGAATTTGGTTAAAACTTCATTGATTTTCAATGCCTTTTCAGTTAGGATGTCGATTTCTTCCTGGGTTGCGATTCCTAATGCTTTTATGATTGAATCGTTGAGCATAGGGTCGTGGTATTCATCGTCCTTGAAATCCATTTGAACTATTGGAGGTTCAAGTTTGGTACCGTCTGCAATTGGGTATTTGCGAACCAAACTTCCAGTAGCGATATTTCTAACGATAACTTCAATTGGAATCATTTCAAGCTTTTTAGCAAGCATGATGTTAGGCTCTGGAAGGTCAATGAATTGGGTAGCAATGCCGTTTTCCTCTAAAACCTTGAAGATTTTAGTGGAGATGATGGCATTGTATGCTCCTTTCTTGTTCATTACCTCTTTTCTTGCACCGTCACCGGCAGTCATGTCATCTCTAAACTCGATTATGACCTGATCATCGTTATCTGTAGTGTATACGCTTTTTACTTTTCCACCGTTAATTAACTCTTTTTTGTCCATGATATCAACAAAACAATTTTTAAATTATTATAATATAATTTTTGGATTAAATATTATATAATACTATTTAATGAGTATTTAAAAAAAAAGAGATATGTAAATGAATGTTTAAAAAAACATTCATTTGAGTTTGCGGATGGTGTCCAAATCAAGCCCTGTTGCTTTAGAGATGATTTCTTCATCAACCCCTAAATCAAGCAAATTAGAAGCATCATCTAGTTTACCTTCACGTTTACCATCAAGGTATGCTAAATTAACAGATTCTTCAAAACCTGTAACATTAGGCTCGAAACCATAGTCTTCAGCTTTCAAATTCAACATTTTTTCGACCTCTTTTCTATCCGCTACTTCTAAAAATCTTTGTAGCATTTTCTTTTGACAATCTATTAAATCTAAATGAAATTCTTCATCTGAGATTACTGCATTTACAAGTAATTCAGAAGTAAATTCAAGCAACTGTTTAATTTCAAAGTCATGTTGCATATCCGGAGCAATTATCAAATCGATTGCTTCATCATCAGATAATGCACAATTGTTTTCAACTTTGAACTTTATAGTACTTAAAAATTCCCCTGCATTTTGTTTTTTAGTGTAATGAAATTTAGGATGAAAATCCACATCTTCATCAATTGCAAGTTCTTCAATTCCATAATTAGGATTGTAAGTTGCAAAAACACAAGTATTGAATGATTTTTCATCTTCAGATTCAGAATATATACGATATTTATACATATCCCTCATTTTAGATTCATACACGTGTGATGATTGCAATTCAATGTCATAATTTGTTTTTCCATCGACTTCGTAAAAAATATCCATAAGTTTAATATCCATAGCAAATGGTGTTAGTTCGACATTTTTAAACACTAATGAATTACCCTCATAACCTAAACGTCTGTGAAAACGAATACCTAACTTTTTAATAATATATTTGTAGGTTTCGTCTTGCCTGGACAGTTCTTTAGACATTTAGAAACATTCTCCAAATTTTAAATTTTCTTAGCTAAGAATTTGAAAAACATGTTTAAACACAATAATAGATTAAACTCCAAAATATAAATGGTTTTTGTTTGAAATGAGACTAATTTTAATGTTTAAAATCAATTTAACGAAGTTAAATCAATTTTATCAAATCCTAAGACATTGAAGATTATAGAAATTATTTGAAAGTATTAAAAAATAGATTGAAAGTGAAAGTGATGAAACGGTTACAAATTGTAACCGTTTGAAAATGTCTACTAAAGACAGCGAATACTCAAAACAGATATTGCAACAACTAACCAATTATTACATCCCATAGAAATGTACATTTCACTAAAGAAAACCATTAAAATAAGATTTAATGCTTAAATTTAAAATGAGAAGTTTAATATCAATTTGGGAAAAAAAGAAATTATCTTTTACGTGCAATAATCCCACTTGATGCAATTACAATTAAAGACAGCAACATCACAAAAATCGGATTACCAGTTTGCCTTGAATCTGAAATCGCTTTAACAGTACTTATGGATTTATCTGAACTGTAAGAAGGTTCATCATAAAGTGCAGTGCCTATAAATGCCTCATCATCATAGATTGGTATGTCCATATAAGATTCTTCAATCAGATAGACATCAATGTCAGTTTCTGAGCTGTTATAGTACTCGTTTCCATGATAGAATATTGTGGCCTTGGAAATGCCCTTTTCGATGATTACTGCCTTAAAAAGAACGCTTCCGTTTGAAACCTCACCTAAGTAGTTTTTATCACCCATTTTGAGTGTTGCAGTTCCGTTCATGACAGGATTTCCTCTCTCATCCACTATGTCAAAAGACGCATAAACTGCATCGCCCTCTTCACCCTCAATGTCATCGGGGATGATTCTGGTGTTGATTTTAGAAGCGTTTACATCATCTTCAGCATCGCTGAGCGGTAAATCATCAGCAGTTTTGAAATCTGTTGAGTTTTCACCGGCTGAAACTGATGCCATTGTCAAAAATAGAAATAAAATAGATATTCCAATTATCAATTTAGTGTTCATGATGGAATATCTATAAATCATTAATATATGTAATTTGTCCTTTCACACGGCCAAACTTCATGCCGTTTAAAAGTCCGTTGGGAAGCTCGGACAATATAACAACAGGAAACTCATCGGAAGGGTTTAAAAACATCTGATGAGTTACATCCTGACGTGTTGTAATAACTATCTTGTATTTGCTGTCTTCGCTAGACATTTCACCGTCCAGAAAGACTTCATTGAATGTTTGCTCATACAAATACTCTGGAAACTCTTCCTCGATTTTAAAATGACTTAAAAGATCTCTGAGTATCATTAAATCATTCCATGCTCGGAAGGTTTGCCTGGTCGGATTTGTATGATGAACCTATAAGGTCACCTGATTCAGTGTCATATTGTCTGAATCCTCCGTCCTTGTAGGTTACTTCACGATAGTATCCTTCGCCGTTTTGTGCGTTGAATTTCACTTCCTCACTTACAATGTCGCTATCTGCTGACTGTGAGAGAGAAGAAGAATCTGAACTTTCAGAAGATGCGACACTACTTACTTTATCTTTTATATTTTCTATATCATTAGAATCAATGTTTTCCATATTAACACCCAATTCGTTCATGAAAGAATACGCCACAGCACCGCCGACGACGAGCAATGCCACTATAATCCCCAAAAGGATTACAATAAAGCTTTTCATATTCTCACCTCTTAAAGCTTTCATTAATGTTATGAATGTAGGTGTTGAAATACTTTTCTATTTACTTTATATATTAATAAAATATAATAATTAAACATGGATATGAAAAACACCGCAATACTTCTCATATTTCTGTTATGCATATTAGGTTTAATCACAGGAGTATACCTTAGTGAAGCTAGCGAGAGCAATGTAAACCTTGATGATTATGAAGAAGTGGTCCATGAAGATACAAACGGAACAATCACCATAGATTTGGTTTTAAAAGAAAAAAACGAATCATCAATAAATAAACTGTTTATCTAACTGTATTTTAAACACCACAAAATTGAACTTATTTTGTAAAAAAATAAATAAAACAAGTTAAAAATGCATTAATATCACAAAATTGCTTTTACTTCACAAAATTGACCTCAAAAATTCTTATATATTTAAATAAAATGAGTAACATATACCTATCTAAAAATAAACACCATAAGGAGGACAGATAAATGATTCAAAAATTTCAGGAATCTGAACGAATATTTATATCAACAAATGAAATTCAAAATTCAACCAAAAGCCTAGAAAATTTCATCGGAGAACATTTTGAAGTGCCTGACAATAATTTAAAACAAATATATAAATTTATCAAACAAGACATTAATCTTGAAAATCTGATTTATGACTTGCCACATTTGATTCAAAAAGAAGTGACTTATCAAAAAATGCAAATAAAATTTTATGATGAATTTCAGGATGATGAATTGATACTGGAAATCACAGTATTTTCAAGATTAAATATCGAAGATGTTCTGAAACATGAAGAAAAATTTATCCACAGACTTTACGAAAAATATCCTGAAAAATCTGCAGATAAGGTTTTAATATTCATTGAGGGATAGTATGAAAAATCAAAACAAATTTGAATGGTCTCAATTTAGAGATTTGGGAAAAGAATACATTAACGAAAATAATCCCGCTAAACAAAGAACTGGAGTCAGCAGATTTTATTACGCTGCATTTTGCTCATCAAGAGATTATTTAAATAAGAATAAAACTTATCTGAATAAGAAATCTGAAATAATTATGACTTCCAAAAATGTTGATGTCCACAGAGAAACTTCTAAAATATTTAAAAAACATCCAAAATTCAAAAAAGGCAATAAAGGAAAAATTATCTCCAAAAATTTAAATAAATTGCGAAAAATGAGAAATCAGGCTGATTATGACAAAATCCTCAATAAATCATTATCCAAAATGATAAATGAATCCGAAAAAATTTCTGAGATTATTTTAAATTCTCTGAAAAATTTAAATTGAACAATTTAAAAATAAAAAAAGAAATGTTATAGAATATCTATAACATTTAAATCCTTTCCTCGACATTGTCCCAGTCAGGATCCTTTGCAGGCAATATGGAAAATATCGCAGTTGAAATCACCAGAATCGCCGCCACAATGAGAGTGAATATCAGCTGGTCAAATGTTGAAGTATTTATAACGTCAACCATTCCGCCGATCCAGACGACTGTAATGAAAATCGGAAGAATGTATTTAACGATTAAAAGCCACCATTTGCCGAGCTTGATTGTTTTTGACCGTGCATTTAAAAAGTCCACAAGCTTTTCTGCCTTAAATATCCATGCAAATATTATGCATTCAAAAATCACGCCCAAAAGAATTGCAATCTGGTTGATGAATGTATCGACATATCCAAGAACATCCCCTCCGTATGATGTTGCATAAATCATGGAGACTGCCGCTCCGAAAACAATCAGTATTGTCATTGTCTTTGATCTGGAATGTCCGAACTTGTTCTGGATTGAAAAGGACAACGGCTCGATTGTTGAGAGAATACTTGTAAGACCTGCAAGATAAACAGTTAAGAAAAACAGCGGTCCTAAAACATATGCCCACTGGCCGAGAACGTTGAATACTGTCGGATACACTACAAATACAAGACCAGTTCCCTGTGTTACAAGGTCAGCCACTGCGGTTCCTGACTGCAGGGACATGTAGCCAAGAATTGAAAATACGCCTAATGCAGCGAAGTTTTCAAACAGTGAATTTGCAAGCGCAATGGAAATTGTATTTGTAACAAGATCCGCATCGTCTTTTGTATAGCTTGCATATGTAAATGCTATTGACATTCCAAGACTTAATGAGAACACAATCTGGCCGAATGCAGCCATCCATATCTCAAAGTGTGTGAGAAGTGACCAGTCAGGGTTGAAAAGTTCCGCAAGACCGATTGAAGCGCCAGGTAAAGTCAGGGAGATTCCTACAATAATAACCATTATGATAAACAGTGCAGGGACTAAAACTTTAGATACCTTTCCAAGTCCCGCTTCAAGGTCCTTGTGTGAAATAATCCAAATGATTACCCAGCCTGCAAGCATTACAACAGCAATAATCGGAATGAAATGTAAAAGCCCTGATATGGAATCGCTTGACTGGAGAAGGGTTGTTGCAAAGAATGTGTCTGGATTTGCACCCCATCCCTTTGTAAAGCTCAAAAACATGTAAATTCCATCCCAGCCCAGAATAGCTGAGTAATAAATCATAATCATAAATACAGCAACCGGCAAAAGCCAGCCTAAAAATTCCCATTTGGCGTTGATTTTTCTAATCGCCTTTGGAAAAGAAGACTTAAAATTATATCCCACACCGTACTCCAGAATTAAGAAAGGAATTCCCATCAAAAGAATCGCCACGATGTAAGGGATGTAAAATGCTCCCCCACCGTTTGAGTAGAGTACGTATGGATATCTCCAAATGTTTCCAAGTCCAACTGCAGAACCTATCATTGC
>CAZQWN010000028.1:0-22700 GCA_964596915.1 uncultured Methanobrevibacter sp. | reverse complement strand
CCTTTCAACTAGAAGTTAGGAATCCATGACTTCCACAAGTCATGGTAGTTCAATCATTTTAAAGGCTCCTTTTAGTTAATTGATAATTTGGCGTTAATAGTAATAAATCTTTGTTAAATTATATATGATATAAAAATAAAATATTACTTCATGAGAGTATTAGCTAATTTTGAGGATAATCAGAAAATCCTCTCAAATTCATCACTGGATGCTCTGCTTGGGGGAGGTTTTGAAAAAGGGGTTATTACTCAAATATTCGGCCCACCAAGTTCGGGCAAAAGTAATATTACTTTAACTTTAGCTGTTAATGTGGCTAAAAGTGGTAAAAAAGTAGTTTACATGGACACTGAAGGTGGAATTTCCATAGATAGGATAAAGCAAATTTCAGGTCCAAATTTTGAAAATGCAGCTAATAATATAATTGTTTTCGAACCGACTAATTTTTTAGAACAGAAGGACAATTTAAAAGCCATTGAAGTATGGCTTAGAAAAAATCATGATGATGTTGATTTGATTGTTCTCGATTCTGCAGTTGCATTGTACCGTGTCGATGATATGAAATCATCAAAGCTCAATAAGGAATTGGGCAAGCAGATGGGAATATTATCCAAAATAGCCCGTAAGTATGATGTTGCTGTTGTGCTGACAAACCAGATTTACAACGCCTTTGATGAAGAGGGCAACAATGACATACGTGCAGTTGGAGGTACAATCCTGCAATACTGGAGTAAGGTCATTCTTCAGCTGGAACGTGGTGATGAATTAAATAAGCGTGTAGCCACATTAAGACGTCATAGAAGTATTCCTGAGGGCAAGCAGGCGGTTTTCGCCATCACTTCTCGTGGAATAATTTAAGTTAATTTTATTAATAATTAATTATATATATTTATTTTGGAATTGTTTGAGTTGATATTTATGAGGGATAAGGATTTTGATATTAAAAACCCAAAGAAAAAGTTTCAAAAAACTGAAAGAGTACCGCCTGAAGGCTATGACTCTGCTAACGACTTTTTTGAAGATATGTATATGGACAAAGACATGATTTGGATGGGTCAAAACACCAACCATTTACATGATGATACAATAGCAGATGCTATGATTGATGCCATTCATCAAAAGACTTTTTGCAGATATCCTGCCCCTGAAGGTTTCAGTGAACTTAAACAATTGATTTTGGATGATTTGGGATTAAAAGATTTGGAAGTGCTTTTAACATCCGGTGCAACAGAATCACTGTACCTGGTAATGCAGGCCTTGTTAGAACCTGAAGACAATGTGATATTGTCAGATCCGGGATATTTTATCATAGGGGACTTTGCAAACAGATTTGCAGGCGAAGTGAGATATGTTCCAATTTACTTTCCTGAAAATGACTATAAGTTAACACCAGCTTTACTGAGACAGAATATGGATGAAAACACCCGTATGGTCATCTTGATTGATCCTTTAAATCCATTAGGTTCATCATACACTGAAGAAGAACTTAAGGAATTTGCCCAAATCGCTAAAGAAAACGATTTATATTTATTGCATGATATAACATACAAAGACTTTGCAAGAGAACACTTTTTAGCTCAAAACTATGCTCCTGACCAAACATTAACAATATACAGTTTCTCAAAAATATTTGGAATGGCAGGTTTAAGGGTCGGTGGAGTAATCTCCTCAAAACCGATAATCGATGCTATCAAAAACGCTGTTATAAATGATTTGGGAGTAAACATCATTTCACAGTACGGTGCGATTGCAGGTCTTAAATCAAAACCTCAGTGGTTTGACAGGATAAGAGAAATCTGTTTTGAAAACCAAAGGTTAATCAATGAAATGATTGAACCGATTGAAGGAGTATTCCTGCCGGTTTATCCGTCAGATGCAAACATGATGGTGATTGATCTGTCAGGTGCTGGAATAAATCCAAAAGCGATGTCAAACTATATGATTGAGAAAAAATTATTCACAAGGGAAGGAGAATACACTTCTGAAGAATTTGGAGACAGATACTTACGTATAAGTTTCTCAATTCCAACCGAACAAATTAAAATATTCTGTGAAGAATTCCCAAAAGCTGTTGAGGCTTTAAGAAAAAAATAAGGTTAATGGTATGAGATTTAGATATCATCAACCTATTCCTAATTTTTATAAAACTGAAAACCCTCACAATCCAAAAACCAATATGTCTGCGGATTTTTTAAATGAATTCAACGATTTAGCAATTGAATATCATTTTGAAGGTTTAAGCTATTCAAAATTGAGTGATGAGTTTAAAAGAGAGTGGGATATTGACTGGGACAACATTATCATTTTAAAATACAGAATGTCTGATGAAATCCTGAAAATGGAACCGTCCATGGAAAAATGCAGATTGATGGATGATGAATTTCAGGAAGTGGGTGCAATGGCATTCGAACTTGCAGATTTTTTAAGAGAAAGCGGCTTTAAGGCAGATTTGATTAATCCATTGGATGACAGAGTAAGTCTAAGGGCAATAGCACTTCAGTCAAATGATGCCGTAATTACAAGAAGCAACATGTGCATGTTCAAGGAAGGTTTGAATTTGGGTTTTTTCATGATTCAGACATCAATTGGAAATTTGCCGTTCAAAACTGAAAACGACATGCTGTGGGTCGAGGATTACTGCACAACTTGTGGGGTCTGCATTGACAGGTGTCCTGAAAAGGCCTTTGATGAGGAGGGTAAATTTTTAAGAAAACTGTGCACTGCACACAGTGAAGGCTGCAGCAGATGCATTGATTTGTGTCCTTTTTATAAAAGAGGTTATGAAAAAGTTAAAAAAAGATATTCGAGGATGAAAAAATGAACAAGAAAATAGCTTTGGTTTCCTGCAGCGGATTAAGCCCATTGGGTTTGGTGGTTCGTGCAGCTAGCGTTGAACTTGCATTGGAAAATGAAAATATTGTTGCGGCATGTATAACAGAGTACTCTGCGCAGCCAAACAATTGCTCACCAATTCTGGATGATGCAAAAATAGTTACAATAACAGGTTGTTCTGATGACTGTGCATCTGTAATTTTAAATGAGAAAGATATAAATACAGTAAAAAATATTTCTGCCGATGCTGTTGTTAATGCATATGAATTAAATCCGTTGGATGCGGTTCGTTTGGACGGCGATGGTGAAAAAGCGGTTGATGTGTTAAAAAAATATATTTTAAAAGAATTAGAAAATATCTAACTGTCTAATTCTTTTCTCATGTCATTAGCACATGCGAGCAATAATATTGCAAGCATTCCATGAGTTACTATAATGCTTATTATGGCATAAATAATCAGCAAAATCCAAGCATGTTTGTATTTGCCATGTCTTGTTGAAAGCAAATATACAACAGCAAACATGATTGCATAGAATATTCCGCTAAGGATAAGGACATCGTATCCCTAAGTACGAGTCCTGCTATTAAGAATATTATCGCAAATATTATGTATGCATAAGATACTCTTTTTGCTATTGCACGCCTCAGATTCTATTTTCAAACATGGTATTCTTCAGTCGGATAAGTAGTAATATTCTCCTTTTTCTTTTTGTTCACGGTCTTTGTAACTGTCGAGTTTGTTCACTCTTGGCCTTTTTGTTTCCTTATCTCTTCTGAATGTGATGTTCAGGTTTCCTAAAAACTCGTTCATTGCGTTTCTGAGGTCAGTCGGTTTTGATGCGTGGCCGTTTAAACCGGGAGTTCCGTTGAATACCATTGCCCTGTCTGAAATGTAGTCGATGAATACGATATCGTGGTCCACAATCAGTGATGCCGCATTTCTGCTTTCAACCATTTTGCGTATTACTCTTGCGGCAATCAGCCTTTGCTCTACATCCAGGAATGCTGTAGGCTCGTCGAAAAGGTATATTTCAGCATCTTTTGAAAGTGTTGCTGCAATAGCCAGTCTTTGAAGTTCTCCTCCACTTAGCCCGTTGACAGGTTTATCGAGCATATCATTTAAACCTAATGGAATCATGATTTCACTTTCAAAGATTTTACTTCCGAAACTTGGAGCGTTCATGTATAAAAAGTCGCTTACGCTTCCTTCAAAGTTTGAAACGATGTATTGTGGTTTGTAGGCAATTGTGACTTCATCATCAACTTCTCCTGATGTAGGTTCTTCAACTCCTGCAAGCATTTTTGCAAATGTGGTTTTACCTATACCGTTTGATCCGAATGCTGTAACGATTTCGTCGTAGAATATTTCACCTTCGTCAGCAGTCAACTTGAATCCGTCATAGTCTTTGCTTAAATCGCTGTAGCTTGCAAGTGCGTCCCCTTCATCTTCGGGTGTCGGAGGTCTTATGGTAAATTCGATAGGATTTCTTCTGATTCTTACGTTTTCTTCAGCCAAAAATCCTTTGATATATGCATTGATTCCTAAACGGACTCCTTTTCTTCCGGATACCACACCGTATCCTCCGGGCTGACCGTATAAAATATGGATATTGTCGGATAAAGCATCCAAAGTCGCAAGGTCGTGCTCAATAACTAGTACGCTTTTACCTTCTTCAGCAAGGGACCTTATTACACGAACTGCATTCAACCTTTGGGACACATCAAGCCATGATGTAGGTTCATCGAAGTAGTAGAAGTCACCTTCCCTGAGTACTGTTGCAGCTATTGCGACCCTTTGAAGTTCCCCACCACTCAGGTTTTCCATTTTCCTTTCCAAAACGTTTTCAAGCTGCAGTTCTTTTGTTACATATTCGAGCTTGTCCCTTTCATTCACGTTTGTAAGCAAGTCCCTTACTTTGCCTTTTATGACCTTTGGAAGTTTATCAACCATCTGTGGTTTTAATATGGTTTTGATGTTTCCTTCAGATAAATCCTGGAAATATTTTTGAAGTGCTGAGCCTTTGTAGTATTCAATTACTCCATCCCAGTTTTCCGGCGGATTTTCAAAGTCTCCAAAATTAGGTATTAAATTACCTGATAAAATATTCATGATTGTGGATTTACCGATACCGTTCTGTCCTAAAAGCCCTAAAACAGTTCCTTCTTCCAAACTTGGAAGTCCGAACAGTTCAAACTGGTTTTGTCCGAACCTGTGGATTGGTTCGCCAACTGCTTCAGGCAAGTTAATGATTGTAATAGCATCAAATGGGCAACGATTTGTACATATGCCGCACCCTTCACATAATTCTTCAGATATCAACGGCTTTTTTGTATCCTCGTCGATTACTATGGTGTCTTCATCCATTCTAACGCCCGGGCAGTAATGGATACAGACGTAATCACATTTTTTAGGTTGACATCTGTCCTTGTCTAAAATTGAAATACGAGTCATTATAATCTCCTTAAAAATATAATCATATATAATTTTATATTTTCTATTTAATAAACTATGTTTTCAAAAAGCTTTTAAATTGATAATTTAATATTTAATAGTGATAATATGAAACAGGTTATGATTGTAAGGACTGATTTAAAAATGCGCAAGGGCAAGATTGCCGCTCAATGCTGCCATGGTTCAATTGGCGCATACAAAAAATCTCCTGCAGATAAAATTAGAAAATGGGAAAATGAGGCTTATGCTAAGGTGGTTTTAAAAGTTCAGACTTTAGAGGAGTTAACTCAACTTAAAAAGATGGCTGACGAAAAAGGCATTGCCAATTATTTGGTTGTTGATGCAGGACGTACTCAGATACCTACATCAAGCGTTACAGTTTTGGCACTCGGTCCTGATGAGGATGAAATAATTGATGAAGTGACTGGGGATTTGAAACTTTTATGAGAAAATATCAATTTAATGAAAGCTATTTTTAATTAAACGTGGTAGAAATTATGGGCATAAAACAGGTTGTAAAAATTGGTGGAAGTTTATTTCCAGATTATGCAATTGACCTTGCAAAAAAATTGGAGAATACCGGTTCACTCATCATTTTGGGAGGTGGTGAATTTGCCAATTTGATTCGTAAATACGATGTGGAACAGGACTTTTCAGAAGAGGCAAATCATTGGACAGCTATTGATTGCATGGATATAATAGCAAAACTGGTAAATGATAAGGTTGAGTCATGCAAATTGGTTTATACGTTATCAGATGCTCAAAAAATATCTGATGGGGGTTTCACTCCAATTTTTGTTGTTTCTGAATTTTTAAGAAAAGAAGATCCATTCGAATGCTCTTGGGATGTGACCTCAGATTCGATTGCAGCCTATGTTGCACACTGCCTAAATGCAAACCTTTTAATAGTAACAAATGTAAATGGTATATATACCCAAGAACCGGAAGAGCCAGGTTCAACATTCATAAGTAAAATCGATGCAAAAACCTTACTGACTTTTCAAGAGTCATCGATTGATGTAATGTTGCCGTCTCTTTTATTAGAGTTTGGGACTGATTGTTATGTTGTGAATGGGAAGTGCCCAGATTGGGTTTTATCTTTAATAGATGATAATATAAATGATTATAACTTCGATTACACACAAATAATAGGTGATTTAAAATGAAAACTGTAGATTGTATTTCATGTAAACAGGAAATTCCATTAACTGGAACTTTTGTTGAATTTGAATGTCCAGAATGTGGAGCAAAAATATCAAGATGTGAAAAATGCCGTACTTTCGGTCATGCTTACAAATGCGAATGCGGATTTGAAGGACCATAGATTTAAATGGAGGAATTAGTATGGGTGAAGTATTAACAACTATGAAAATCATGCCAGACAGTCCAGATGTGGATTTAGAAGCTATTAAAGCAACTATCAAGGATTCAATGCCGGAAGGCGCTGAACTTCATGACATGTCAGAAGAACCAATAGCATTCGGTTTAGTTGCAATCATCTTAAGTTTCATTACTGATGATGGTGAAGGCGGATCAGGACCTGTTGAAGAAATGGTTTCCGCTATTGAAGGCGTAGCTAGTTTTGAAATTACTGGTGTTGGAAGATTAATGTAAATCTTTTTAGATTTTACATTAACATTTTACTTTTTTTATATAATTTTAATTTTAAGATTTAATTTTTATTTTTAAATAATCTGTCGTTAAATCTATTTGTTAGTTGTTACATATTTAGTGCGACACAAATTGTTCTTTCTATAATGATAAAACTAAAGCATTATGATGTATTAATAATTCTTTAAGAAATCATTTTGTTATATTATGGCTGGAATGATACTTACAGTGATTCTAACTTCGAAATCAACCTTTTTATTGACTGTGCATGGATTTGCAAAAATTACGGGAACTGATTGAGGTGATGCGGAATATTTCTATCTTTCATATGTTGATGCTCCCATTTAACAATGCATATGTTATATGTTATATTATTAACAACACGGACATCTGCAATAAGATTTATTAGTATGAAATGGCTGCATTTGATGGAATATTGTTAAAACCAATAAATAAAGGTGTTGCTCATTTACCATTAATAAAACATTATTAAGAAACTTAAAGCTGGTAAAAAATACAAAATGAAAATTACCTGCCTTAAAGATGCCTTAAAAACAACTTTGAAAGTTAAACGTTAGAGATTTTTTCTCTAACTTCTATTTTTTTTACATTATTTTAAAATTAATCTATTTAATAAATTTCCATGTTAATTGACTATATTTTAGTTAATTTAATATATTTTATGGAATATAGTTTACATTGTATATTTTATGAGGTATAATATGAAAATTAAAAAATTTATTTTATCCTCAGTCATATTGTTGGTTATGTTATTTTCCATCGCAGCAATATCTGCCGCCGATTTAAACGACACGGATAATGTGGGTGAGGATACTTTAAAAAATGCTCAAATATATGATGGATCTATTTCTGATTTGTATTTAGAGTTTTTGGGTGATGATTCATCTTTTGATTTTACTAGGGATTATAAATATGATAATTTAAGTGACCTGGGTTATGAAGGCGGAATCGTTGTAAACAAGAAAAATTTTGAAATCAATGGTAATAATCACATAATTGATTGTGGTAATAAAACAAGGGCATTCAATTTCACTGGAAAGGATGTAATAATAAAAGATTTGATTATTAAAAATGCTGTTTATAACTCTGGTTCAGCAATTGTAACCAAATCAAATTTAACATTGATTAATGTCACATTTATAAATTGTTCAAGTGTTGATAATTTAGATTATGAGGAGGGAGCAATTTCTGCTTCAAATGTACATTTAAATATTAACAACTGTAAGTTTATTGATAATTCTGGGAAGGAGGGTGCTTCAATTAGTGCATATAAGTCTATTGTTAATGTCGTTAATTCTACTTTTATCAGTAGTTCTGATAGAATTATCAAAAGTCAAATTTATGTATATCAGTCAGATTTATCAGTTTCAGGGTCTGATTTTTTAAATACTACTTCTAGGTATTCAACTGCAATATTTGCTGAAGATGGGTCTAATCTAGTAATTTCTAAATCTAAATTTAGAAACTTATTTGCAAATAAAACTGCTGGTGCAATTGCTGTTAAACTTGTTCCTAGTTTAGTTATATCTGATTGTGAATTTTATAATGTATCCTGTGTAAATGATGCTGGTGCTATTTTTGCAGATATTAATGGTAATCGAGTGAATCAAAAGGGAATAGTTCTGATTACTAATACTAAATTTAATGAGTGTTATTCAGGATTTGGTGGAGCTATTCTTCAGTTAGCTGGAAGCTTAATTGTCGTGGGTTCAGAGTTCATAAATAATTCTGCAGAATATGAAGGTGGTGCTATTTATACAAGTTATGCTAATGTAGATATTTCTCATTCTACTTTCAGAAATAATACTGTAGTAGATAATGTATCTTATGGTGGAGCATGTTATTTTGATAAAGGGAATGTAACTCTTAAAAATAATACTTTTAAAGATAATGTGGGGTTAATTGTTTCAACCATTTATGCATATGATACTAATTTAAATTTACAAAAAAATTTCTTTGATAATCCGTTCAATAATGTGAGTATATATTCAGTATATGGAAAGGTAAATCTTGATGGAAATAATTATAATAATGATGTTTATTCCTTCAATAATGCTGATCACTTCTTTAATTTTGAAAATACTGCAAATCCATTTATAATACTTAACAATACTATTTATTTCGATGAATTGCCTGAAAAATTTGATTTAAGAGATTATGGTTTCATTACACCTGTAAAAAATCAAGGTTTTATGGGTGCTTGCTGGGCATTTGGTCATATTGCAGCATTGGAATCATCATTACTTAGATATACAAATCAGACCTATTCATTATCTGTGAATAATATGCAAAATACATTGCTTCAATATTCAAAATATGGGAGAGTAACAGCAGTTGAAGGTGGTCGTTTTTATGGAGCTATTTCTTATCTAGTTGATTGGTTAGGCATTTTCCCTGATGAATATGATGGTTATGATGAGCTTGGAAAAATATCTTCATTGTTTATTACTCCTGAGGATATCCATATTCAGAATGTGGTTGTTATTCCTCCTAGAATGAATGCTCAGGATAATAATTTAATTAAAAATGCTTTAATAAACTATGGTGCTGTAGCAACTTGTCATCGTTCTGAATTTGATGAAAATGGAAAATATTATAATCCAGTTTATTCTGCATTATATTATAATGGTAAATTATCTTCAGACCATATGGTTTGTATTGTAGGATGGGATGATAATTTTTCAAAAAATAATTTCAATCCAAATAACAGACCTCCGGCTGACGGTGCATGGATTGTTAAAAACAGTTGGGGAACTGGATGGGGTGATGGAGGATATTTCTATGTATCCTATTATGACACTTCCATTGCAGACGAGCCAAGTGTGGCTTACATAATAAATAATGATTCATACAACAGGATTTATCAACATAATGTTGGAGGAATTGGTGAATGGGCTGAAAATGCTAAATATTATGCAAATAAATTTATTGCTGATGAAGATGAATTGATTGCAGCTGTTGGAACATTTTTTGATGTTGCTGGCAAAAATTATGAGTTTTCAATAAGTGTAAATGATGTTGAGGTTTACACTCAAAAGGGTGTTAGTAAATTTGGAGGATATGAAACAATAAAATTGGATAAATTTGTCCAAATCAAAAAAGATGACACTTTCCTTATTAAATTTAAAAATATGATGTATTATGATCGTCTTCTCAGAATTCATGTTGAAAAAGACCAATCTTTTGCAAGTTCCGATGGGAAATCCTGGAAAGATTTATCAACTGAAGATATTGTAGCTATTTTAAAAGCATATACCGTTTCAGATATTAACATTACTACAAATTTAGAGAAATATTATAATAATGAAACTATATTTGTTGCTCAAGTCGGCCCTGGTGAAGAAGTTATTTTTGAATTCAATGGTGAAAATACTACTGTTAAAGCAAATGAAAATGGATTAGCTAATCTAACAATAGATGTTGATGTTGGAGGATATCCGATTACTACATACTATAATAACATTACTATTGTCAATTATGTTCTTATAAAAAGTACAATCATTTCATCCAATGTTACTAGAGGTTACAACAGCAATTACAATTATAAGCTACAATTGTTAGATTCAGCTGGAAATCCTATAAATAAAACTGCAGTTCCAATTGCTATTAAGGGTAAATTTAAAAATTATACCTGTGATGAATCAGGATATATTACTCTTCCATTCACTAAATTGACCAAACAGCAAACAATTACTGTTGTAAATCCGGTTACTGGTGATAATAGACTTACTAAAATTGTAGTTAAATCAAGATTCAGTGGTGCTAGTAATGTTGCAATGTATTACTTTGACGGATCCAAGTTCAAAGCAAGGATTGTTGGCAATGATGGTAAATTTGTCGGTAAAAATCAAGTAGTAACTATTAAACTTTATAAAAAAACATATAAAGTTAAAACTGATTCCAAAGGTTATGTTACTTTGAAAATACCAAACACTTTAAAACCGAAATCATACAAATTAAAAGCAACATATAAAGGTCAAACTATAACAAAAACAATTAAAGTTAAACAAAACCTTAAAACCAGTAAATATACTGTTAAAAAGTCTGCTAAAAAACTCACAGTTAAAGCTATACTTAAAAATGGTAAAAAAGCGGTTAAAGGTAAAAAAATAACCTTAAATATTAATGGTAAGAAAATCACTGCTAAAACCAACAAATATGGAGTAGCAAAACTTGTCATTAAGAAAAATATTATCAAAAAACTTAAAGCCGGCAAAAAATACACTATAAAGGTAACTTACCTTAAAAACACCATTAAAACAACTTTAAAAGTTAAATATTAGAGATTTTTTCTCTAACTTCTATTTTTTTTTTTGAATTGCTTCAATTTATAGAAATGATGACAGTTATATGTCAGATTTTGGATTTTAATATAAACTTTAAAATACAATAATATACAAATATTTGCATATAATTTAAAAGGTATTTGTATGAATGAATTAATGTGTGAAATGTGTGGAAGCAATGCGGTTACAAGAGAAGGAGGATTTTATGTCTGTCAAGCTTGCGGTACCAAATTTCCTGTTAATGACTCTGAAAGAGAAAATCAATATTCTCAGGATTATGAATTATCTTCTGAATTAGATAATTTATATGAGCTTGCAAGAAGAGCCCGTGAAAATGGGGATGCTGAATTTGGACATAGATATTATAGTGAAATTTTAATAAAATCACCTTATGATTGGGAAGCTCAATTTTATGTGGGTTATTTTAGAACATTTTTATATGATTTTTTAGATGGAAATGTCATTGATGAATTTTACAAATCAACTGCATCTGCAGTATCAATAGTTGAATACATCGATGATGTTGAAGAAAAAAATGATGCAATAAATCTTTTTACTGATGAAACATTTGGTCTAGTTGATAGTTTTTATGGGCCATACTATGAACAAATGGAAAATGAAACTCATGATTGGGACTATTATGAATGGTATGTTAATACTCTTTTAGAATTAACCTATTTATTAAATAACTATGGGGATTTAGTCGAATATGTAACTGATGACAGCTATAATTGTGCGGTAGATGCTTGGATTTACTCTATTGACCTTCACACTCCATTGTATAAGGATATTGGATTTTTTGATAGGGGTGAACATGATGAATATATCGATGCATATGTTGAAAAAATACATCAGTACAACACTGAATATGAAAAACCTAAACCTAAAAAATTATTTGGGATAATATAGAAAATGGGGGAATAAAATTGGTTGAACTTTTAAAAGTAATTAAATTCGAAGGGGATAAAGATACATTGGTATGGAAACATCCTGCAGAGGATTTCAACACACATTCAAAATTAATTGTACATGAATCTCAAGTAGCTATTTTTTATAAAGATGGAAAAGCTTTGGATGAATTTGGTCCTGGAAAATACACATTGGAAACTGAAAACATACCTATCTTAAGAGGACTGATAAATATTCCTACTGAAGGAGTAAGCCAATTCCATTGTGAAGTCTATTTTATTAATAAGGCAACTTCATTAAATGTAATTTGGGGGACAAGCAGTCGTTTTCCAGTCATTGAACCAACATTCCAAATTCCAATAAATGTTGGTGCATCAGGTGTAATGGATATTGTTATTGATGATGCTAAAAAATTCATGGTAAATGTAGTGGGAACGCAAACATTCAATACCATAGATCAAGTTACAGATTACTTCAAGGGTAAAATAACCACTAAAGTTAAAAACTACTTGTCAAAAATAATGTCTGAAGTAAGTTACTACAATATCACACAAAATTTAGAAGAAATTTCTCAAGCTTTACACGAAAAATTAAAAGAGGATTTCCAGGAATATGGTGTAAACCTTGTCACATTTTATATATCAAATATTGTTGTTCCTAAAGAGGAAACCAAAAAACTTGAAGACGTGTTAAACAAAAAAATGGAATATGGTGCTCTTGGATTCAACTGGGCTGATGAACAAATGGCTGATGTTGCTAAAAAATATGCTGAAAATCCTGGAAATAAAGGAGGGGTTGACGGAATGGTAGCCGGTTTTCCTATGGCAATGGCATTCGGTCAGATGTTAGGAAACAATGTTGGTGGAAACATGTCTGGAGGACTGTTTGCAGGGGGTCAAAACTTCGGAGCTAACTCGCAACAAGCAAATCAACAACAACCAGCTAATAATGAACCTCAAGAAGGTGTACTATTTTGTACAAAATGCGGCAATAAATTAGCACCTGATGCAATGTTTTGTTCTAAATGTGGAAACAAAGTACAACAAGAATTAAAATGCAGTAATTGTGGACGTTCTCTTGGACCTGATGACATGTTTTGTTCAGGATGTGGACATCCTGTAAATGAATAGTAAAGTTTATCAAATTGTCCATTAATGTCTTGACTTAAGGTTTATGGATCGAATTGAAGTGATTATCCAATGATTTTGTTGAACTTTAAGCAGTAAATATTGAATTACCTTAGTGTTAATAATTTGTAGCTCATGTCAACAAAATTTTTTATTTAATTATATTCATAATTTTTAGGTACACCTAAAAATTAGTAAAGTTTATATATTATAATGACCAACTTTTACACAGGTGACATTTATTTAGGCATGCCTAAAAAAGTGCACTCACAAAACATATTATTAGTCAATAATAATACAATCTCCAAAAAATAATAGATATTAAATTAGAATTCCGCAATTTCCTAATTTAATAACTTGGAAAATTTCTCTGTCAAATTTTCCGAAAACGAATTGATGTTTGTACTCTCCAAAAACATCAAAATAACACTTTAAAATAGTGCTTGGGGTTTACACTATTTTAATCAAATATGTCGTGCTTTTAAACTCCATATTATTTTTCCTCGATTGGTGTTTTTTTAAACACCAAATTTTTTTTTTAAAATTATTTAGGTTTACCTAAATATATCAAAACATTTATATACTTCTTGTAACAATTTAAAATATAGTGATAAAAATTAGGTTTGCCTAAAAGCTAATTTTGATTGCTATTGTATTATTGTTTTTTTACGGTAATACAATTCTCCGATTATTGCTAAATTAGTTTTACTCTCTTCTAATTTAGTAATCGCATATAACTACTCTCACGAAATTAAATATGAAATCCATATTTAATTTCACCTATTAATTAAAAAGATGATTATTATGGCAAGTAATGCAAATAAACCAAAATGTTGTGAAGTTAAAGAAGATCCAAAAGAGAAAAAAAGTATCTTCAAAAGATTGTGGTGTTTCTTCTTTGGATGTAATTGTCACTAATTTTTTTATTCTTTTTTTTTGCTTTTTAATCTGAAATTAAACTCATTTTTAACAATATTTAAGTATTATAATTAAGATATTATAATTTGCTTTAAACAAATTAAAGTAGGTAAGAATTATGGATAGGACAAGAAAGATAATTATAGCAATTATAATAGTTGTTCTCATTATTCTTGTAGCAATTATTGCTGGAACACTTTTCATCAGTCAAAATAAAGGCCTTTCTGAAGGTAATAAAAATATTTTGGTGTGTGCCATTGATGAAAGTGAAAATCGACCTGGAATGGGTGCTTGTGACATGGCGTTCATTGTTACATTGAATAATGGTACTCTTAAAAATTATACTGCAGTTTATCCTGGTGGATTGACTCACCCAACGGCAAAAGAGCCTTCTGAAGCACAGTCTCAAGGTGCGGGATCTGCACTGCTTCTTCACGATGCTTTTTGGGATGATGACAATGCAGAGGATATGAGACTTGCAAAAGAGATAGTTGAATATAATACCAATATCCAAATTGACTCTGTTGTTGCGGTAAATACAGAAGCATTGGATGCTGTTCTTAATGCTGCAGGAACAATTAACATTAATGGTACTCCAACAACCGTTAGTGGTATTGACATTATACGTGAAGAGGATTGGGGCAATGGTGTATCAAGAGGCGATGCTGTATTGGATATTGTAAAAGCCGCCGCAAAAGAGGCAAAAGATCCTAATAAAAAGTCAGCAATGGTTAATGCTGCACTGGATCAATACTCAAAAGGAAACATTATCATGGATGAGGAAGGAGCTTTTGCGGGATTGCTTGCATCAAAAGGAATTGAAACCTTTTTCGGTTAATTCCTTTATTTTTTTTTATTTTTTTAAATTTTAGGCTCTAGTTTTTTAATGAATATTCCCATAAACATCACTATCATGGGGAAAAATGCACAATAGATTAAGAATAATAAATTTGATGATATTATGTCCCCCATAACTGTTGAACTTGCCATCAACATTATCAAACTAATGACTGGAGCTAAAATCGCTATGAATGTATAAATCAATATAAATGAATTTAATTTTTGAGAATACTCTTTTAATTTTATTTGCATCTCAAATGAGATGTCCTTTGCAATTATTTCCAAACTGTTTGCTAAATTTCCTCCGACTCTTAAAGTACCTACAATTTGATGGACTGCTCGAGAAAGGCCATCCGATCCAATTCTTTTTGACATTTCAAGCAATGAGTCTTCTGTAGATTTCCCGAATTTGACCTCTTCCAAAACTCTATTGATTTCTTTTGAAAAAGTCCCATAATCACCATCCTTAATAGTCAGTAATGTGTCATGCAGTCCTTTTCCGGATTTCAATTCAATCCCCATGTGCCTTAATGCATAGGGTAATTCCTGATTCAAATCAGAATAACTTTCATTTTCTTTAATCTTGGGATAGTAAATTAAAAATACATAAAACATTCCGACAATTACAAGATACATCAAAGCAATTTCAAACGGCATGATGGATAGCAGCAGGATGAATAATAGAATTAAGGTCACAATTGTGGAGGTTTTAAACATTTTTGGAATCAAATATTCCCTTATTTCATCTATTTTGTCCTTTTCTTTTGAAGATATTTTTTTATTTTTCTCAAAATCCAGTTTTGAAAAGATTGAATTTACCTTTTCATTGGCGGATTCAGTGGTGTTTTTCTCTTTAAAAGAAATATTTTTTAAAGATGAAACGGCGGAAAGTACGATTCCGCCTATCAATATGAAAAATTCATTTAAAATAATATCACCCGTTTAATAGTATTCTGTTTAGAACTTTTTGTGAATCTTTATAGTATAAGTCTAAAACGCTCTTTACGTCTTCAACTGAGTTGATTTCATGTTTGACCATGTGTTTTAAAACAATTTCCCTGTTTGCAATCTCTTGGTGAATTTCATTTAGTGATTTTCCACTCAGATTTGCAATATGTGATAATGTCTGGCTGGTTACACAAACATTGTCAATTTTGTCAGTTTCTGGATTCCATTGAAAAATCTTATTTAGCTGCACAACTCCCTCTTCAATTCCAACTATTTCTGCCACTTCGCTGATTCTTCTGTAGGACACTCCAGATGGGCTGTAAATACGATTTTGCATTATTATGAAATCAATTGCCTGAATCATTATTTTTGGGACTGACATCGGCGCATTTGTTAGTCTTGTAATTGTTTCTCTTGCATCATTGGAATGCAGAGTTCCAAATCCGGAATGTCCGGTGTTCAACGCTGTAAAAAGTGTTATTGCTTCTTCTGCTCTGACTTCTCCGACAATGATTCTGTCGGGGCGTTGCCTTAAGGAGTTTTTAACAAGATCATTCATTGTTAGCTCTCCTTTATTTTCAACATTTGCAGGGCGGGTTTCCATACGGATAACATGTTCATGAGGAATTTGGAGCTCCAAAGTATCTTCGATAGTGATGATTCTTTCTTTAGGATTTATAAAAGAACAGAGTGCATTCAGTGTTGTTGTTTTTCCGGAACTGGTTCCTCCTGAAATTATTGCATTTGCTGATTTCACGCCGAGCCCATCAAAACATATCCATAAAAATGCTGCAAGTTCAATTGAAATTGTTTTTGATTTAATCAAATCAATGATGGTGAACGGGTCTTTTTTAA
The DNA here is from genome assembly GCA_964596915.1 of uncultured Methanobrevibacter sp. GTDB lineage: Archaea > Methanobacteriota > Methanobacteria > Methanobacteriales > Methanobacteriaceae > Methanocatella. The sequence goes on along the minus strand of CAZQWN010000028.1, from coordinate 5,903 downwards.
ATTTTCTGATTGTAAGTGATGGCCCATCAGCTGACACTGGAGGTATGGTTGCATTTATTCTGGAACCATCAATTAGTCTTCCATCCAGAATTGGAGATTCCTGATCTATTCTCCTGTTGATTTGTCTGGCAATTGAATCGATTAAGTCCATTAGCTCCTTTTCATCAATAAACTGGATATTGGTTTTCATCATTCCATGTTCTCTGTGATAAACAAAAATGGGCTTGTTTATTCCATTTATCATGATTTCTTCTAGATTGTCATCCTGAATTAATGGGTCAATTTCACCGTATCCGTTAATGTCTCTTAAAAACTTTTGAGAAAGAGTGTCTAAATATTGTCTGGAGATGTTAATATTTTGATTTTCATCACTAAATCTCATGAATAGGAAGTTCTTAATGTCATTTAATAGCTTTTCGTCATTTGTCTGGAAATTTTCGCCGGATGATATAGCTAGGTCAACTAAGTTTTCACGAATTTCTCCTAAGAGAACTTTTTCCTTAGGACTGTAATTTTGTTTGACTATGTCATATTGTGGTATAATCTCATTATTGCTCATATTTTTCACCTTCGAGGATTTTTGACTCATTTTAAAATTAGTATTACTAATTAATAAAGTTTTATTACTATCGAAAGCATAATTACTGGCGTAAGTCAAAATAATACCATAAAAGCAATTTTGAGGTTGTTTCATGCTGGATATTGATGAGCGAATTGAATCTTTGAATGAATGTGAAAACTGTGTTGATGTTCAAATAAAAAAATTTTCACCGCTAAAGGAATTAATAAACTTCGACGAATATGATGGGGAATATATGAGATGTCAATGTGGAAGAAGGCCTCTTGACGTTGTTATGAGCCATATTCTAAAAATCATGATTGAAAATGGAATTGTGGGTGAAAATGCAACATTAAGGCGCAATTCACCGGTTCCATTGTCTGATTTTTATTACAGCAGTTTAAGCCCACAGTTCATTCGAAAAAATACATTAATATTGCTTCATGAAGATTTCACACCTGAAGTGGCTTCAAGATTAATCCGGGAAGTTCCTGAAGTAAAATGCGTTTTAAAAGGAAGTCCCCGCAATGTTGCCGGCCAGCTTGACAGGGATTCTCAGATAACCCATTTTGAAATTCTTGAGGGTGATGACACACAGATAAATGTTATGAGAACGCTGTTAGATGAAAAGGTGATATTGGTTAAAAACCAGTCCAAGCACCATATTGAGGTAGCAATGACTACTGAAGAAAAATTGCTCAGATTACATAACTATTTGAACAATAATGGGGTTAAAAAAGGTGTGGCTATCGATGGAATGTGTGGATTGGGTGCACTTGGAATCTATTTGTTAAAATATGGTTTTGAAAAGGTAATTTTCAATGATATTAATCCAGAGATGATTGAAGCATTAAAAAACAATTTGGAAATCAACGGTATTGAAAAAGGTTTTGAAATACGCAATAATGCTTTTGAGGATTTGGAATTTGAGCATGTTGATTTGTGTGTTATAGATGCATTTCCCGGTGTAAATATTGAAGAAATTACAAAAAAAGCGGAAGAAATAGCAGATAATGTGGTAATTATCTAGCTATTATTGATTTTACAAGCATGTTTTTTCAAAATCTTCTTGAACGATATCTAATAATTGTTTAATGGAATCGTCCATGTTGATTTCTTCTATATGTGTGTTTGTGTTGTGCTTTTGAAAAACATATTCTTGAGCAAATGATCTGCTCATGAATTTAATATTTCTAAAGTTCAAAATCACATATTGTTCTCCATCAATCTCTTGAAATAGTTTTTTTGCTGTTGGGCCCATGCCTAATTTTTTAGGATAATTTTCTTCAAGGATTATTTCTTTTTTATTCATGGTTTCCCTCTTTATGGATTACTTCGTATTTTAAATAGTCATAGATATTATCTATTTTTTTATTATTGATTTGCAATAATATAAAAGTTCCAGTTATGGTTTCTTCATTTTTGTGCAGTTGTATTCCATCTTTTGTTATTAAACAACAGCCAGTTCCTGAAAAAATAGACATTTTTCCTTCAAATCCTAAGGTTGTTATTCTTGCTGTAGAGTTTAAACCCCTTCCATGGAGATTATACTTTTCTTTATCAGTAGTTTTTCCATTCACTGCTTCGAAAATTGATTCTGCATCTCCATTGTATTCTAAATTCGCTTCCTTAAAACTTTGCGGAATTCCAATACCGTCATCATATATTGTAATATCCAAAGTGTTATCATGGTTAATTTCAACATAAGCATTTTTGAATTTTGAATGCTTATATACATTTATTAATATTTCATAAAGTAAAAAGTTTATAGATTGTATATCTGCATCAGTTGGAAGAATAATCTCAAGTTTGTCAGTAAATTCTGATAAATATTCTTCTATTTTTTCTGATACTACTAAAAAATCATTAAATTCGTAGAATTTTAATTTTTTAATATTTTCATGATTTTCAGTTTTGTAGTCATTAAATACTTCAATTTTCTTTTTTAGTTTATTGAATTCTTCTAATATTGTCTTTTCCATATTTTCACCTATATGAACATTTGCATGTAAATGACAATGGCTGGAATTATCAGAACTCCCATCAAATGGGACTTTCCGACGCCGATGTAGTGTGGAAGCATTCCCATGGCAGTTGATGTAATTAAAGCTAAAGTCATGTATCCGAGCGGTGCCTTGTAATAGAAGATGAAAATGTACAGTATCAAAATCTGAAGTAAAATAACTCCAATCGACAGTTTCTTGTAATCAACACCACCCATTAATCTAGAAAAAGAATCGCCAAGTTTTAAAGACAATACTAATGAAACAGAAACGGCAATCAATGACGCAAAGATGAAAATTGCAAGATGATTCAATGTCATTTCAGAAATTAGATATGACATGTAAACTGCAATTCCACTTCTAGGATTTCCGATTATATAAATGGCAATCAGTGAAAATAAGCAGTCTGAAACGTTTAGCCCTGATGTTGCCAAAAGAAAATTGACTGTGTCATCATCGTCATTGTCATTTGCACCGCTGGCGGCCTGTGCAATGACTGTTCCCTGCGCAGGTCCAAACCCTGGCAGGAACCCCAATATCGCTCCAGTTATTCCTCCTGCAAAGATGCTTTTGAACTTGTTGAAATCCAAATCAAGTTCGTAAAAAGGGTTTTGATGAGGTATTGATGATGAATCGTTCAGGCTGAACAGTATTGTGCTTATTCCAAAAAGTCCGGAAAATGTACACATCAATGAAACTCCTGATGGTATTGGTGTTTGAAAAGTAATCCAACCTAAAATTCCTGATAGTACAAACAACAATAATGACCATATAAAATCTCTTCTGGTGCTGGTAAGCTTATAGGTCAGATAAATTGATGCAAAAAGAAGTATCATCCATGTAAATGGCTTTGAAATGTCATGCATTATCGGAAGGGCAATTGCAAAAATCGGCAGCATTAATATTGTAACTATTATTGCTCCGAATCCTCCAACTGACACTATCCTTATCACTTCTTTTGACCTTCCCTGTAAAACCATCCTGTGTCCTGGAAGGATTGAAGTGGCAGTTCCTTCCTGTGGCACTCCCAGAAGCATTGATGGGACAAATTCAATCAGTGCATGGGCAATTGACATCGCAACCATTATCACGCATAAAAATTCCGGCGATAAAAAGGTTAGGAGAAATGTTGAAGATGCAAAAAGTATTGCACCGGCGGTATTTACATGTATGCCTGGTATCGTCCCGGTAATGGTTCCTATTAATATTCCTATAAAACAAGCAATAACTAATTCTATCATGGCTATTCATTGTATAAACTACAATTTAAAGCTTGTTGAAGGCATTAGGTAAAATTGAAACTATTTATAAGAATTTACTTCGTTTAGAAAAATTGCTTTGATTTTGTAAAATTGTTCTCACTTGAAAATAGTAAATTAGGATTTTTATGATGGTTTCAGTGGGCAGGATTTATTAGGACATACGTTAAAGACAAAAAAATTCATATTAAAAATGTTTCCTGTTAAATTCCAATGATTTGAGGGATATTTTTGATAATAATTCGAATAATTCGTCACGGGAAATTTTCAGCTCTTCACAAATCATGTTGTCCCATTCTTTTTCCTTTTTAATTAAAAATTCCGCTGTTTCATTTCCCTTTGGGGTTAAATTTATTTTGTATGCCCTTTTGTTTTCAGTATCGACTTCTCTTATAATGAGGCCTTTATCTTCAAAATCTTTAAATGCTCTTGAAACTCCGCTTCTGTCCATCAGGCAGGCTTTTGCAATATCTGACTGAGTTGTGCCCATTTCATAATATAAAAAGAGCAGCATGCAGTATTGGCTTGGAAGTATTTCAGTATTGTTTTTAATGTGTTTGTTGATATAAAAATCATGTGTTTTTGTTAATGAAATCAAATGGTTTATTAAAAATGGAGAATTTTTCATAATGTCTTCATATTCTATCATAATAAATCACCTTGTTATTATATTATTAATATTAATATTTAAATAGTATATGTAACAAATTATGCACAATAAACTAAGGAGAGTTAATAATGGATAAAAAAATCATCATCATAGCTATTTTATGCATTGTTTTAGTTTTACTTACAGGACCGGTCTTTGCAAAAGAAAACGTTAAAGTAAAAATTTCATCTGACAAGTGGCTAAACGGAAAAGGCGTCATAGTCATCAAACTGCTTGACAGTCACGGAAGGCAAATCAACACTAAGGGAACAATTCACTACACAATCACTGATTCTAACGGTAATTATCAGTGGGCATATAAGGCGTATAATAAGGGGCTTCGCCTAAAGTATGAACCGGGATGGTACAATGTTAAGGTGAAATTTGATGGAGATAAGAGATACAAGTCCGCTTCCGGTTCAAATAATGTTACTGTAAAGACAATAAGTTCAGGATTTGATGCATATAATTATTACGATAATCATAATTGGGGTTTGAATCAGGAAATAGACGATTATATCGAGTATAATTACTGGGATGAAGAAATCTATGATGACGCTTCAAATTATGACGGCGAAGGATATTGACTGAAAATATTTTAAAAATAGGAAATATTTGGTGTTTATTTTTTGGAGAGTTATAAACACCAGACTTGTTTTTCGGGAATTATTTGGCAGATATTTTTCCCTTAATATCAAATTAGAAAATTGTGAAAAGCCAATTTGATATTTAATTTTGGAGATTGTATTATTATTGACTAATAATATGTTTTGTTGAGTGCATATTTTTAGGTATACCTAAACATATGTCACTTGTATTAAAGTTGACCTTCATAGTATATAAATGTTTCTAAATTTTTAGGCATGCCTAAATTTTTTAGATCAATTCCTATGAAGTAAATAACATGTGTTATATAACAATTGTTGTTTTGTATTATATAAACTTTGTTAAATTTGGCATGCCTAAATATTTAAATATAATAAAATCAATATTAATATTATGTTTAGGTTAGCCTAATTTTTAATGGATAAACTTAAACTAAAAATTTTTTTTAGTAGGTATATAACAAAAACTTTGTTATATATCAAGTTAAATAAAACGGGAGAATGGTTAATGACAGAATTAATTGTTGGATTAGCAGGAAACCCAAACGTGGGTAAAACTACTGTATTCAATAGATTAACTGGTATGCGCCAACATGTAGGTAACTGGCCTGGAAAGACGGTTGAAAGAGCAGAAGGTCATTTCAATCATGGCAGTTACGAATATGATGTTGTTGATTTGCCTGGTAACTATGCATTAAGTGCTCATTCTATGGAAGAAATCGTATCACGTGATTTCATTGTAGATGATGACTCTGATGTAATTATAAATGTAGTTGATGCTGCTAATTTAGAACGTAACTTATATTTAACAGTTCAAATGATGGAATT
>CAZQWN010000027.1:0-24006 GCA_964596915.1 uncultured Methanobrevibacter sp. | reverse complement strand
ACAGAATTGAACACATAACAGACATAATAATAAGTATTATGAAGTACGCTAAAAATATAGACGAGTATTCACAATAAATTTGAAACAAATTAATTTGTAACTAATTCACCACATCTACAAAACCAACATCATACTCGAAAAAACTCAAGTACTCACTAAAGTATAGCTACATGTGGAAAAGCAGTCATCATAGTCAAAATTGTTAATACAATAAAACTTAGACCAACGCCATAAAAACATATAGCACATCTAATAGACAGACAAATTTTAGTAACAAAATCAATTAAAAAATATTGCAAAATAGAATATTTTTAAAAGATTTATCCTTAAAATAATCAATATCCCATATAACTTATCAAAATCAAATAATTTCATCATGTAAAAAATTTAATCAAATATAAAAATAAAAATTTTTAAAATGCCAAAATATCAAAATAAAAAAAAGTAAATTATCCAAATTATTAAATAAAGAAAAATTAGTAATTTTTATCCCATTAATGAATCAAGTAAAAATAACTAGTATATAAATGTAACTATATTATTTCTGTTTTTTTTTAATAACTGAAATTATTCTTGTCAAACTCCTATGCATTTTAATTCCATATTGCTCAACAATATCAAAACCAATTTCATCAGTTATAGGTTTTAAATCTACATAATGAGGACTTGCCATACAAAGATAAGCATCATCTCTCATATTATCATAAATTGAAATGAAAAATTCCTTAAAAATATCATTTCCCTCAATATCTCCTGTTGAAGTAGAGATACCATATGGAGGATCGGTAACTACACTGGCCACCTTTTCATACATCTTAAGTTCACGAACATCAACATTAAATGTTCTATAATCAGTTATTCCAAAGTAATCCAGATTAATAGCTGCACCATTTTTCATTTTCCAATAAATATCAGAACCGACCACTTTGCATCCAATCAATCCCGCTTCAATCAATATTCCACCAGTGCCGCAGAACGGATCAAGCAATAGTTCACCCGCTTTTACTCTTGATAAATTAACCATACATCTAGCTAATTTTGGACTCATAGATCCCGGATAAAAAAATGGTCTTTTATGAGGTTTACTTTCCACAAAATGTTTTTTGTTTAATTTGATTCTTTCAATGGCAATATAAAGAGTATTTTCAAATGCCACAACCCGTATTAAAGAGTTTGGTTCTTTCAATTTAACTTTTATGTCATCACAATTATCCAAAATTAATGAACCAATTTTTCTCTCTGCCGCAACAGTATCTACTTTTGAATTGAATCTTTTAACTCTTACTGCGAAATTTCCGTCAATATATTTCGGCCAATCAATTATTGAAACGTCATTGTCAATAGCATCAACTGATGATTTACGTATAATCTCATGAACTTCATGAGTATAACCTAATCTTTTTGTTAATATTTTATAATAACCGTCAATGTCCTCTTCAGAAATATCACTTAAAATAACCAATCCTTCACAGATTACATTTATATTAGCTTGAATATCTTCACAGTCCATTACTGCTTTAAGCTCAGCTAAAGGCAATTCAGGATGTTCTTGAGATTGTATGCATAATAACTCCATTAAAATTCACCAAAAAAATAAAAAAAAATTATTTCTTAAACTTATCAAAATGTCTTCTTATTACAGTTTCACTAGAATCCTCTTTTTCATCTACATGACCCTGTTCATCATCAGGATTATTTTCGTGCATTTCATCATATTGAATTCTAGGTTCATAATTTTGATAATAATCATCATTAACATTAGAATGATTATCCGTTACTTCATTATAATAAGTGTCATTTGAAAATGTATTTGGCCCTCCTTCATATCTGATGTTTTCTCTTGAATTGTTTACAGCCCTATCCATATTATATTCAAGTTCATCATTATACGGTTCATACTCATAATTATTGTCATTATTGTCAGGATAGTTGAAATCTTCGGGATAATATTCATATTCCCTTCTTTGATATGAACTTCTTTCATGACTTATAGGAGTAATCGGTTCAAATTCATCATAATAATCATCATGATAATTATTTTCAGGGAAAACCCTGCCCTCATCCCTTTCAACATAATTATGGGGATGTTGCTGAAAAGTCCTTTGATTCATCATGTTCGAAAATATGATTTCTTCAATTTTTGAGGGATTGGAAACATTTTCAATCTTTATCAAATTGTTATCATAAGCACTGAAAACAGAAACAGTGCCTACATTGAATAACCTGGCTAAAATATTTTGAGTGGTATTGATATCCTGAATGGTGGTGTAAGGCATGTAACTTTTTTTAGTGGATAACAAACCTGATTTTAAGATAATTCTTGAATCAGTTAAAGTATATTCAAGAGAATACCATTTTAGAAGTTGAAATATAATATAAATTATTATAATGAGAATGACTACAAAAAATGCTATTGCGGCATATCTGGTTAAGGGAAGTCTAATTTGAGAAATCAGATAAACCTGCATCTCCCCTATGAATTGAATTATCTTAGGAGATACAATAAAAACAATTATCAATAAAACAACACCATAAATAGCTTTTTTACAACCTAAAAACATGTTTGGCTTTGTTTTATAAAGAACTCTTTCATTAGTCCTTTCATCATTTTTATTAAATAACATGATTATAATATTATAATTTATTTTAAATAAAGTTTTAGAAAAAAAAGATTAATAAAATAAGCCTCAGCTCGCCCATCATTCATCACTTATCAGAGCTCATAGGGTTCATCATTGGCTTATTTTTTAAAAGATTTATCCGAACATGACCCCTGCTTCGGTGTTGTATAAATCCTCTTCGCTGGTCTTGCTCATGACTTTTTCTATTGCATCCATAAAGTCATCTACAGTAATTTTGTCACGTTCTTGACGAATGGCAAACATACCCGCTTCAGTGCACACAGCTTTTAAATCAGCACCGGAAAGGCCATCGGTTAAACTGGCAAGCAAATCGACATCCGCTTCCTCATCGAATGACATGTTTTTAGTGTGGATTTTGAGGATTTCCCTTCTTCCTTCATCATTTGGAAGAGGAACTTCTATAAATCTGTCAAAACGACCTGGACGTAACAGAGCAGGATCTAAGATGTCCGGCCTGTTGGTTGCACCGATAATACCGATATCCCCTCTTGATTCAAAACCATCAAGTTCTGCTAAAAGCTGCATTAAAGTTCTTTGAACTTCCCTGTCCCCACTAGTGGAACTTTTAAGTCTTTTAGCGGCTACCGCATCAAGTTCATCTATGAAAATAATTGCAGGTGCTTTTTCTTTTGCAAGTTCAAACACCTCACGTACAAGTCTTGCACCTTCACCAATGTATTTTTTAACGAATTCTGATGCAACAATTTTAATAAATGTAGCATTGGTTTCGTTAGCTACGGCTTTTGCAAGTAAAGTTTTACCTGTTCCCGGAGGTCCATATAAAAGTATACCTTTAGGAGGTTCAATACCAACTTTTTCAAATAATTCAGGATGGGTTAAAGGCAATTCCACAGTTTCTTTAACTTCAACAATTTGCTCTTCTAAACCACCAATTTTATCATAAGTAATATCCGGTTTTGTTTCAATTTCCATTCCTGAAACATTTGCATCTTTTTCTGACGGCAACACTTCAACAATACCAAAAGTCTGTTGATTTAACGCCACTCTAGAACCAGGAACTAATAATTTTTCATCTAAGAATTTTGAGTAATTTACAAGGAAACTAGGTCCGGTGCTACTTTTAACAGTCATCCTATGATCATCTAAAACTTCAGTGATAGTAGCCAATACCAAAGGAGGAGACCTGAACCTATCCACCTCAGAACGTAAAGATTTGGTTTCTCTTTCTAATCTTATTTTTTCATTTTCAATTAGGACTTTATCCTTTTCCAGTTTCCTAACTTTCCACATCAAGTTACTTTTAGCTTTGGATTTTTCTTCTCTTAAAGAATCTATTTCTTCTTTCAAAGATTCAACTTTTTCAATTAATTGTTCTTTTGAAGAATTTTCCAAATCATCGAAATCATTCATGTGAATCATCTCCAGTTAGTTATTATGAATTTCATATACTTTTTACTTTAATAACAATTTGTAATTTTAAAGTATTTAAATGTATTCATTTTATTCCATACTAACAAATATTAATGAGTAACAACATATAATATAATTAAAAAACATAAGGAAACTGATTAATATGGAATGCGAAATATGTGGTAAACCAGTACCAGAACATAATCCAATAAGAGCAAAAATTGAAGGATCAGTTATGGTTGTTTGTAAAGAATGTTCCAAACTTGGAACAATACAAAAAGCACCTCCTAAACCAAGATATGTGCAGCAAAAAAACAAACAACAAAAAAACACCCCTAAAAGGAATTACTCTAGAAGAGATGAACCTTCTGAAGAACTTATAGAAGATTTCGACCTCCAAGTTAGAAAAGCAAGAGAATCTAAAAACTGGTCTAGAGAGGAATTAGGTAAAAAAATTAATGAAAGAGTGTCAGTGATAACCAGAATTGAAACCGGAAAAATGACACCCGATATAAAACTCACTAAAAAATTAGAAAAAGCATTGAACATTAAATTACTTGAAAAAGTGAATAATGTGGACTTAAATCAGTTTGTTAATAATGCTTCAGGGGAACGTACCCTTGGAAACATAATGAAAATCAAAAGGAAATAGCTATTTTTTAAGATAGCTATTTAATTTCTCATTTTTTATAGGCATATTGTTTCCTTGAATCTTATAGTCAATCATACCCTCATTTTTAGCTTTATGAGAACGATAACCCGGGAACAATTTTGCGCCATCCAATAACTCGGTAAGCTCATTATAACCATCATATTCATCACTGACAACCACTACATGAGCGGGAGGATGAATTTTTTTAATCTGCATGATACTTAAAGTAGGATCCTCTTTTACAAAAAAAGCGGTTGCAACATTTGATTTTGTTCTTAGAGTGGAATTTAATATACTTTCAACCAAAGAATCCGCAAATTTTGCATTTATAACTCTAGGTTTAGTCTCTAAATTTAAATTTCCGTGCATCTCCATATCTGCAATAGCACCAAGTAATTTTGAATTATTTTCTCCCCTAACTAAAATTAAAGCCATAATAATCACTATTTAAAAATAAAAAAGGTAAAGATTACCTCTCCTGGAAAGATTTTAACAATCTGCTTCTGAATACAACAAGCAATATGAGAATAATACCCACTGCCGTTTGAATACTGCCCAGAATATTCAATAAATTTCCATCAACTGGTAAATCCCATGAAGGTGAAGATCTGTCACCAGGTAAAGCATTATAATAAACACCTACTGCCTTTGATCCTTGCTTAACGTTAATGTCTTTAGGTTCAACATGGTCAACACCCATCAAAAGACCATTGTTAATAGCCCTATTAATTGAACCTGCAATGGCAGATGAATCATAACCATATTTAGCAACAGATGCTTCAACGATTTCTTTAGTAGTGGCAGCTAAACCTTGCTTATCACTTCCATAAACCGATACACTAACTGCATCAGGACTAACGGTTAATGCATTACCTAACGCCTCATACGCATAAACAACTCTTAAAGTTCCATCACATACAGGACATTTATCATATCCCTCAGAAGCCGGGTATCCTACACTCCAACCACAGTCATCACAAATTTTAGAGTATTGTTCATCCATAGGATAACCTGATTCATTCATATCTTTAGGAGTAAACATGTCCCCTGTGGAAATTCCAGAAACTAAATTAACTCCACCACCACCGTATTTTTCACCAGAATCATTAGCCACTTCACCCATAGCCTCAGACAGAATGGTGGTTGCAGGATAACCATCACGAATCATTTTTCCAATATTCATCGCAGTTTCTTTCCTAACTGTATCTGCAGTACCATACAATGGGTTTCCCTCAGTATTTCTCAAGTGAATAATAGCTCCTTTTTGACCAGGTTGTAAAGTAGCTATACCACTATTATACGGAGTAACCTTAATTGTGTTAGTAGCATCCTCAACAGTAATGACATATGCATCATAAGACCCTCCGATTGCAGCACCCATATTCGGACCGCCGACAAGAAGACGAGCACCCTGATATCTGGATGCAATGGATGCGGCGGAAGCTGCTGAAACATTGTTTTCAAGGCTTGCAACAGCATCAACAATAGAATCCAACCTGGTATCAGAACTACCAGTACCCCCGGAGAGTACTGCGAACTGATTGTTTTTGGACATTAAGAATGTTGACTGGAACATGTTTTCTGCAAAGGACATACTTCCTGCAGCAGCCCCATTAGGATCCTGTCCAGTAGGGTCAGTAATGACAATAATGTTACAAGTAGCTGCAACACTACTCATGGACAAGAAAAATATAAATAATAAAGCAATTGATACTTTCAATTTATCCACTTAATCACCCACTTCTCGTATCATTTTCTAATTCTACAGAAGAAAAGTCCTCTATAACTGTAACTGTTACAACACCAGTATTTTTATCAACTTGAACATCAGCAGCAGTGATTGGAGTTACTGATGTACCTGGAACCGTCGACTCTGTTGCAAATTCCTGGGCCGTCTGCAGCGCATCTTGAAGAGATACTTCTCTTTTTGAAGTTTTTAAAATATCGCCATAAATAACACTGCCGTCCCTAAAACCGGCTTGCATCACATTTGCCCTAATAGTATCCACAGGAACTATATCATTACCTTTCACAATAATTCCAGAAATAGGAATACCATCATTAATCTCACTGGATGACGCAAAAGCGACATAAGTAATTAAACGACCACAAAGAATCAAAATAAACGCAAGTAATAAAATTATTAATGTGTCTCTTCTAATCTTTATAAACATGTTTATATCCTCTTACATATTATTCCATGACAGAATAAGTTATACATTTATTATATTAAGTAAATATGATATTTAAATTATGTCTTTCAGAAGTGATTCCGCAGGGTCCATCCCTTGAGCACCGATCAATAATATTGTATCACCATCGTCAGCTTTATCATATGTTTCACTTAAACACTCTTTTAAATTCTCATAGTGAACAAACTCAATATTATTCTCATTTAAAGTATTGAAAAATACGTCCCTTTCTTCAGGAGTCACATAATTTAAATCATTGACAACATCATTGCTGGAAGATAAAATCAGTTCAATATCATCACCCATAGACTCAACAAGCGCTTCAACATTTAGCCGATTAATTTCAACACCTCTTGAGCCCCTAATTGCACAGACCACATATAACCTTTGATTATCTTCAAGCAATTTTTTTGTCTCGGAAATTGTTGCCTTAATCCCATCAGGATTATGTGCAAAATCATCATAAATTAATGGAGCATCATTTAATTTTGCAAAACGTCTATTTAATGCCTTATAAGACTTTACACCATTTTTAATTTCATTAATACCAATACCCAATGATATTGTTGCTCCAATAGCTGATAAAATATTTTGAATAAAGTGATAACCATTAAACGGCAATTCCTCTGTTGTTAAAATAGTTTTATTGTCATGAATAATTTCACTGCCGTTATAATAAACTGCATTAGAATTGTCAATTTCAGACATTGAAACATAAAATGGATTCTGCACATCCAATTCCATTACCAAATCATCATCATGATTAAGTATGCACACACCATCGCCAATAGCTTGAGGAACTGTAGAAATCTCTTCAAAAACATCATCAATTGAATTTACAAGACCAATATGGTCCATTGCGATATTTGTTATTACTCCCACTTTAGGGTTAACTGCAGCACTCATTAACGCAGCATGATTTTCCATCAGATTGCCTAACCATCCCTGCACTTCAGATACTTCTATAACCAAATAATCAAGTGGACCGTTTTCCAATACCTCATCTGAAATCAGTTTTGAAACCATCGGATCAATTAACGTATTGAATTCTGATTCGCTGTCAGTATTTGTAAGGACATGATATCCTGCAGTTTTTAGAATATGGTAAATTAAATGTGAAGTAGTTGATTTACCATTAGTCCCAGTAATGACAATATTTGTGGAATTCGGGGAAAATTTATCAATTGTATGGGAAAGAGCATATGCGTTTGCCAATTCAATTTTATCCGTGACAATTAATGGGAAGTTAAGTTTTTCAGCCTCTTCAATAGCTCCATCCTTCGGAGTTTGAGTAATTACACATGCGATATTTTTATCAAACGCCATTTTTATTCCGTTTGCATTAATCCAATGCCTAATTACAATATCCCCAGTATGTGAATCATTTAAAAATGTGAATTTTCCTGTAAACCCATCAATTGAAAAGAAATCCACATTTCCATATAATTTTCCACCAATAGATTTAGCTAAATCCTGTATATCCATATTATCCCTCAATTAAAATAGGTACATTTTCGCTAAAATACCCACTATACATAACAATACAGTACATCCCCAATAACTGAATACTATCTTTGTTTCTGACATTCCATAATGATTTAAAGTATGATGTAGTGGTTCTACAGGTAATTTAATAATATGTGATCTGTGAAGTAAACTGATGACAACTGAAATTATTGGAACACCCAATGCTAAAACACCGAAGTAAGGAATATCCGCTAAAATTACTGCTGCGGCGTAACCTGTTCCCAATACAAATGATCCGGTATCCCCCATAAATATTGAAGCAGGATGCTTGTTAAATACTAAGAATCCTAAACAAATTCCTGCAAGAATCAGGAACAATGGAATAATATTTGGAAGTGCAAATAAATATCCGTATACACAACATGCAATAGAAGCAATTCCAACGATACCTGCTGCAAGACCATCCATACCATCAATTAGATTAACACAATTAATACATCCTAAAATAGCTATAATTACTATAGGAATAGCTAAAATACCTAAATGAAAGCCGCCTAAAGTTGTGCCAACACCAGTTAAAGCAAAGAATAATCCTAAAACGATTTGACAAATAATTTTTTCTAATTCCTCCGGTTCTGTCTTAATTGGAACTTCACCGATTACTTCTACTTTTCCCGCATTAAGCAAGTCATCTACTTCAGCTTTTGCTTTTGGAGTTGCAACACGCACTTCCTCACCAGGTTCAACATCCAATCTTCCTAATGCAATTACTTCATTTGATGTATTTACAACAATTTTTTGAATTTCTTTAACTTTAAGACCTATTAAATCATCCACCATACCTACAATTCCACCAGCAAGCATTATGAATGACAATAATAAAATAGGAGTGTTTTGATAATATATGGCAAATATCAAACAAATAGTAAATAAGAATGCAATACCCCCCATTGTTGGAGTGCCGCTCTTATGTCTATGTTCACTCACTATTGGATTATCTGCAATCCTGGCTTTTAGCAATATTCTTTTAACGTACCATGTGAAGAATATGGTAGCACAAAATGTTATTAAAAAAAGAATTAACAAATCTGTATTAGTCATTATACCACACAATAAATCTTTTAAACAAATAAGATATCTATTGGTAATACTATATAATTATAACTTATAACACATGATTATAGTAATTTTTCTATTAAATTTTCAAGTTCTTCTTTTGAGCTAGCTCTAGCAGTAACCCTTTGATATCCTTCAGGGCCATGAACTACAAAATCATTATCTTCAAAAGACTTGATTGGCTCATTAGGAGAAGGTCCTTTATAATTACCAACGGGAATTTCCGTGGAGAAATTGTATTCTAATTTATCTGAAATATCAGATAATGAAAACTCCCCAATAGCCATGTTAACTAATTCACATAATGAATTGACACCACAAGTAGCTGTAGTCAAATATCTGGTTCCGTTTGGCCTTGTATTTACTTCAATAGCATATAATTGATTGTCTTTTTTAGAATACATAAAATCCATTTCAAAGATTCCGTCAGAAGCCAAGTTTTTAGCTACTTTATATGCAGTATGTTGAACCAGATTATTATCAAGACCTTCAACCATGCAAGGACCTGTCTTGACCTTATTTAAAGGATGGGTACCTTCCAATGTTGTCTCACCTTTATAAATTGGGGGTAATGCAACATATTCACCATTGAAACCTAAAACTTCAATGGATATTTCAGACCCTTCAATAAATCTTTCACATAATACCTGGTCAAAGTCATTGAAATATTCTTCAACATCATCAACAGTCATTGCTACCTTAATATCCTTACCTCCTTGACCTTCACCCTGCTTTAAAACCACAGGCAAATCCAAAGTAATATCTTCAGGACCATTCAAAATTTGATAATCCGGAGTAGCTACACCAATATCCTGATAAAATTCTTTGGTTTTTATTTTATTGGAAGTCAATTCAACTGCATTGACATCGGCTGCAACTACCGGGATTCCGTATTCCGATTCAACTTCCTCTTTCATATGTGCAACATCCATCAGCGGAGGATCGATACCGATTAAAGGCACAATTGCATCAACCTTTTGCATTAATGCAACCTGTTTTGGACCATCCATTCCTCTCGGAACAATGAATACCTGGTCGGGCAAATCCAAATTAATAGCTTCCTCATTAGATTCAGTAAGCACACTTTCAATGCCTTTTTTTCGCACATACCAATCAATATCATCATATAATCTTGAACCAATAAATAAAATTTTCATAATATTATCTCTTTTAAAATATTTACAAATTCATCTGCAGCCTCTTCAACTATTGGCGTTGGATTGTCTGCATAATCCATGGATTCAGGTTCGATTCCAACAAAGATTATCCCGAATTCATTATCCTTTTCAAGATATCTTACAAAAAAGGACAATGACATGGAGTGTGTTGAAATACCTATACTTGCAAAATCATACTTGTTGACTATTTTCATAGTTCCAGGCTCCTCATCCATTAAACATGCATCGACAATGATTAAATGAGTCGGTTTTTCCTTTCTGATTTTACCTGTGAAATTTTCTGGAACTGTTTTTGCATCGATTAACAACAATTTTTTCTTATCTTCAATATTGTCTTGTTTTAATTTATTAATTATATACGGCCCTACACCATCGTCACACTTGAGCTCGTTTCCGACACCCAATATAATTAACTTCTCGCAATCATCTAAAAAATTATTTAACTGAGATTTAAAAGACATTATTACACCTTTAAATTACCTTTGTTTCAATACTTCCAATCCCATTTCCCATATTATATTTTAGTTTTACAGTTATATATTCATTACTTTTTAGGGATTTTGCATCAAATGGTATTAATAAAGGTGGATTTAGCATTGGAGTTGGGCCACAAATAATATCTTGCGCAAGCTTAGTGAAAGTGGTAATTTTAATTCCGTTTACAATTCCATCCTTTTGCGCTTTGAAAGATAAATTTACTTCAAAATTGGAATCAATATCATCTGAAAAATCAAATTCAGAGTATATCATCATATCAGAGAAAACTTCATATTTTGCATTTTCATCCCAATGAATATATTCCCGTTCCATATTAACCAATTCTGCAGCATTGATTATGCCCTGAGGAATGATTTTGCCAGAAGGTTTTAAGAATTTTTTAGTGCGATTTAAAACAGGAATCTGCTCTTCATCAATTAAAGCCGTGTCCATCATTTCACAAACTATCAAATCTGCTTTTTTATCAAATTTATATTCCAAAACATCTTTGTTAATGACATCGATGTTATCAAAATCAGCCAAATTTTCTTTTGCACATCTAAAAGCACTTGAATCTATTTCTACGGAAATGATTTGTTTAAATTTGGAACTTAAAAAATAAGATAAGATTCCGCTACCGCATCCCAAATCATAAGCTAATTCATCACCCCCATCATATTCACAGATAGCTTGAAAGAAGGCAGATAACCTTTCATTATCTTTAATTAAGTCAAAATGATAAGGGGTGGTTTTAAATTTCATGAAAAAAATAATAAAAAGAATTTAATGATGGTGGTGAATGTCGTCATGGGAGTGACCAGGTTCATTAAATTCTTCACCGTTAGCAGTGCTTGTAAGTTTTACGTGTTCAACACCTTTAAGTCTCATGATTTTTTCTGTCAAATCGCGAATTTCTGCAATATCCCCATTTACAACTACAATTTCCATGCAATATTTATCTGTCATGTGAATGTGCATGCTTGTGTTTATTTCATTTCTGAAACTGTGTTGAATTTCCGCTAGGTCTTCCATAACGCCAGTATAATGATGATCGTAGATGATTGTTACAATACCAATTCTTTGACCTTCCATAGAGTTCATCCATTGGTATCTTACAATATAATCTTGAAGAGCATCCCTGATACCTTTTGAACGTGACTGATACCCTCTCTCTTTTAATACTTCATCAAAATCGGCTAATAATTTTTTTGGCAATGACATACTTATTCTCATCATACAAAAACACATCAAAATATTAATTATTAAATTATATTATGAGTTTATGAATATATAAATATTATGATTAAATTGAAAAAAAATATTACTAATGTAATAAAATTTATAAAAAAAATATTATTCAACAAGGAGATAATATTCTCCATCATCTTTATTGATGGATTTTAAAAGGCCTTTGTTTTGAAGAGACAGTATAATATGATACATTCTAAAATTAGTGAGTTTTAAGTCCCCATACAATAAATGACCCTCTAAAGTATATTTGGAAACAAGATTCTTGTCGTCAACCAATTCCTGAATTAACCTGTATGATTCTTTTTCTTTCATATTCAATTCCAATTCTTCCAAATCCTTTTTGGAATTAACAGTGTTGATTTCCTTTTCATGTTCAGACAGACTGGCCTTATTGTCTTTAAATAAAACCAGATTCTTAAAAGACAATTCTTCAAGAATTTCCACCAAATCATATTCATGGAATCCCAATTCTTTCCTTAAAATATCTACAGGAACTCCATCAGGATATTCAATGTTAAATATCTTAATCTGGTCCAAAACAACCTGTTCATTTTTAGTAATGGCAATCATATAATCAGTTCAATGAATTAATTAATAATATTTAATAATTTAATATTACTTAAATATTTAGGTTAACTGCATTTCATTTTCCAAGGCTTTTGCTTCCTGCCTGTTTTTTTCTGCATTTTCCTCAGGAGTCAAATCATAAGGCCTTGTGAAAAACAAGTCTATATCATTTACAACCTGACAAATTGACATGTGCAATAACTCTTTTAGGGCTAAACTCTTCTGAACTCTGTTTAATGACTCATTGCCATAGATTCTATCATAATCATTTTGATAATCCTGACGAATTTTAATAGGGTCCAAATCTGCATTAAGCTGATTTTCATCATATTCTTCAGTTAAAACTAAAAAATTAATCAATTCTTCTTTTTCTTCTGCAAAATCACTTTCATTATCAGCAATTACCTCATGGAAATATTGGTAAACTGACTGGAAGACATCCCTTGAAACATTTCCCCCAAGGATATTTTCAATGAATAACTCAAAAGATTTTGAAATGTAATATTTGCCTTTTTCTGTTTTGGTTTTAAAAACTAATTCGTTTTCTACATTAGCCACATATTGAGTTATAACAATGTCCTGACCTTTTTCAAAAGTATTTGTGTTAAATTTAGTATTATTTAGTTTATAGTCCGCATTGACTTTTAAAGCATTTTCCACATCTTCAATGCTCTCTTTAGAAATTTCAATAAATTCATCTTCCATATTTACTCCCCAGTAATTTGTTTGATTTTCATGAATATTAAAAGTATTTATCTAAAAAAATTTTAAAATAAAATCATGAAACCTGAAGACATACTAGTCGAACTAAAACAATTATCTCCACAGGATAAAATTACTAAAAAGGAATTAATGAAGATTCTTAAAAAATATGCCGCAATCATATCCGTGCATGATTTAATGATGGCTTCAGCATATATAAGAAAAGATGGAGAGTATGTTCAATCCCAATACCGTGAAAAATACTTGGAAATTTATATAAAGTATTTCATATTACGCATGAAGGAAGTTCTGGGAAATGACAGCTACGATAAAGACAGTTCAATCGACAAAATATCCTTTAACGAATCATTTCCTATGCTAAAAAGAACATTTGAAAAAGAAAGAATATCCGCATCGGATGATGATAAATTTCCATTAATTTATGTGATTACTTCACTTTACACAACATTCATCTTAGAAGAACCGATACACCCCGTAGGAAGTGAATTTCCAGGAAGCCAAAAAGTTGAAAAAAGAAATGGGAAGTTTTTATGCCCAGTTAAAGACAATCAGAAAGATAATGATGACGCAATTTGTCATTTATGTCTTGCAGAACAGACCCCAGATATTTAAGAGGTGATAAAATGAGAATATGCCTTTATGGATCCGGAAGCAGGAAAATAGATGAAAAATACACTGATGAAGCTTATAAGTTAGGTTGCATCATAGCTGAAAATAAACATACTCTTGTTTTTGGCGGAGGAGATACCGGAATGATGGGCGCATGTGCAAAGGGAGTTCATGACAATAATGGAAAAACCATTGGAATTGCTCCCGAATGGATTGGGAACTTTGAACCGTTATGTGAAAACTGCAGCGAATTTATTTATGTGGACTCAATGGACGAGAGAAAGAATAAATTTGTTGAAAATTCAGACGCATTTATCATATCTCCCGGAGGAATCGGAACACTAGACGAATTTTTTGAAATCATTACCCTTAAAAAGTTAAAGCAACACGACAAAGAAATAATCATATTCAACATTGAAGGATTTTTCAATAAAATGTTTGAAATGATTGATGAAATGGAGGAGAAAGGTTTCTTATACAAACAGGAAGAACTTTTCAAAATAGCTAACGACATAGAATCAATCCAAAAATACTTAAAAAAAGATAAAATGGAATGAATTTGAAAAACCTATATAAGTAACCTAAAAGAATGTTAATAATATATAATTAACCTTTTTGGAAGGATTTAAAAAAAACTACTTTGATGAGCTGTTCCTTTCTTGATATTTCTACGGAAAATGCATGACGAAGAAATAATCCTAAAAAAAGCATGTGCAAAATTCAAAATTAAAATTTTCAAAAATTGAAAGAAATGTGATACTATGATAAGTGATAAAGAAGCTTTGAAAATAGCTGAAAGACTGGAAAATGCTGATATTGACATAAAACAAACCATTGAAAAGGCAACAACTGGAGGTTATCTTGGTGAAGAGCACTTCTACTGCACAGTCATTGAAGAGGGCGGCACTACACATACCGTTCCAGAGATTTTAGGAGACCGATACAAATCACAACCGTTAGATAACCTTTATTTTGACATTATATCAAAAGCCCTGGACCATGACGGAATTTACATTTCTCTTGCATATTGCAATTCAAATATAATTCTTCCGGATGAAAACTGCGATGAAATAATAGAATATGATGACTATGACCTTGATGATGACGAATATGAATATATGGTAGAATATGGATTGATTTCAGCAGATAACATTAAAAAATTCAAGGTTTATGCAGAGGAAGGAATTGCAGGACATCAACCAACAGAAGACATTGGAATAATTACCAACATAATTGATGGAGAATATAAAACTTATTTTGCACTTAGGTCTACCGACAGATGCATGTCCAGCTTTATGATACTTCCATTAAGTACTAAGCATCCTAAAGAACACCCATTATCCTTTAAAAATCCGATAAATAAGATATTAATAGAAATGATTGATAGTGTAATCATCCTAAACTAAAAAAAGATTACTTTGCAGTTACATTAACTGCAGTGACGTTATTCAATTTGTTGAATTCAACTAACCATTTATAAGTACCTGAGAAATCATTTTCCTTATTAATTTCTTCATCTGAAACATCGATGATGTATTTTTCTCCTTCAAATTCAATTATTTCAAAAGAACCCTGTTCATTTACACTTTTTTCTATATAGTTAAATGTATTATTTTTATAAGGAAATATGAAATAACCGTCTGAAGAATCATTAATCAAATAATCGGCTTTATAATAATCATCAAATGGAACAATTGTCAAAAATTGGTCAGGTTTTCCAAATGTTTGTGATATATAAACATTACCTCCCAAATCATCAAATCCTGCAGGAACATCCACATCAATCGTGTTTCCAGCTATAACTGCACCTATGGAGATAAAACTTATGAATATTAATATAATAAAAATTTTTTTAAACATTTCATAACTCCATTAATTTAATAATATTATGTATTTAATTACTATTAAATATATTTTCTATAATCCATTACATAATTGATATGCTTTTTGAGGATAATCTGAAAATTTAGTCATTGATGGAGTTTCCCAACCATGTCCCCAAATTCTTCTCATATCTTCCAAATTAAGATATCTGATTAATGATCATAGTATCTCCAATGCATCAAAAGTCCAATTATCAAAGTTATATCTACATTTAAGTGCTTATTTGAAGTGTTTTTGCCGGATTGAAAAGTTCCATGAAGAAAATCCCCCAATCAATATTTTTAGTTGTGCACACACTCATAATAATACCGTGGAGTTGCAAAAACTAACATGTCTGCTTTAAGAACTGTTTGTCTGAAAACATCCGAATCATCATGTGAAACGCAGTCATCTCATTTCCAAAACGTATGCAACCAACACAGGAGAAATGTCTGCATGATCCGTATCTAGTTTACAACAGCATGTCCTGCATCATTTGCACCTTTAACAGCAAATTTGTTTTCTTTCCACCACAAATAAATAATATTTATAAGTTATTATTTAAAAAAAGCTTCATAAATTACTACAAATTAAGATATCAAAAAAAATGAATAAAAAAAAGTAAGAAATAAAATTATTTCTTAATACTTGCTATTGCACTTTGTGCACCTGATTTTACAAAACCGCTTTCATCGTCAAGTAATTTTTCAAGTGCTGGAATAGCTCTTTCATCACCTAAGTTACCAAGAGCCCAAGCAGCTGCTCCTCTAACTCTCCAATCTTCATTATTCAAGGTTTCAATTAAAGGTTCTACAGCAGGTTCTCCCATACGAGATAAAGAAGTAGAAGCTTCCCTTCTTACCAATTTATTATTGTCTTTTAAAGTTTCAATTAATGCAGGAATAGCTTTTGGATCATTAATAGCACCAAGTAAAGTTGCTGCATTTAATCTGATTTGTTTTTTTCTGCTGGATAATGCATCAATTAATGGGTCGATTGCTTCATCAGCTCTCAATTCCAATTCTCCAACTGCATCCTCTACAACAAAGTCATCTTTATCATTTAATAATTCAATCAATTCATCGATACTTCTTTCCATTTCAATCCCTCATAAAATTCAATAAGGAAAACTAACCTTATTTATGTAGTTACTTATTATTATATTCATTGAGATATAAAAGTATTTCGATAGTATACGAACAATTTTTAAAAATATATACAATAACATCAATATTATTAATAGATTAAAAAATTGTATTCAAGGTAAAATAATGTATAATATCGCAATTATAGCTGGAGACGGGATAGGTCAAGAAGTAATGAACGCCTGCGAATACTTGCTTGACAAATTAGATTTAGAATTTAGTTTTGAATATGGTGAAGCTGGTTTTGACTGTTTTAACAAAAATGGAGTAACCTTACCTGAAGAAACAATAAAAATTGCAGAAAAAAGTGATGCCGTGCTATTTGGTGCATCCACCTCCACTCCAGGACAACCTAGCCCAATCATAAACCTGAGAAAAGCATTGAACGTATATGCCAACATCAGACCAATAAAATCCTACAGAGGAGTTAAATGTTTACGAGATGATATCAACTTTGTAATCGTTCGTGAAAATACAGAAGGACTGTACTCCCAAATAGAGTACGGAAACGAAGAAAAAATGATAGCCGAAAGGATTATCACAAGAAAAGCTTCAGAGAGAATCTCAAAAGTTGCATTCAACCTCTGTGAAAAAAGAGGTCAAAGCAAGGTAACATGCGTTCACAAAGGCAATGTTTTGAAAAAGACCGACGGAGTCTTTAAGGAAAGTTTTTACAATATAGCCAAACAGTATCCCCACATCAAAACCGAAGACTACTATGTGGATGCAATGGCAATGTATCTCGTAACACAACCTCAAAACTTCGACGTTATTGTGTCAAGCAACCTATTTGGAGATATCCTGTCTGATGAAAGTGCAGGTCTTGTGGGAGGACTTGGACTTGCACCGTCAGGAAATATAGGTGATCATAATGGATTATTCGAACCAGTCCATGGATCAGCTCCCGACATTGCAGGAAAACACATCGCAAATCCTTGTTCCATGATACTTTCAGCTTCGATGATGCTTGACTATTTAGGAGAATGGGAAACCGCAAATGATATGAAAAATGCAGTTGAAAAGGTGATTGCAGAATGCAAAATTAAAACCCCTGATCTTGGAGGAGATGCAAGCACAATTGACATTACAAAAGCCATTGTTAAGGAGTTAATATAATGTTAAACATTACTACTTTTTTAGATGCGAATTCAAAACGTCTGGACAAGGACGTATTATATAACCCAACAACAGGAAACAGATACAATTCACAGGAGATTTTATCCATAGTTTCTGAAATTGGACGTGAATTGAAAGATTTGAAAATCAGCAAAGGAGACAGAGTATTAATTTATTTGAAAAACTCCGAAGAATATTTATTTTCACTTTTCGCAATCTGGAGAATAGGCGCAATAGCAATTCCGACAAACAACGTTATGACCGCAAGCGAACTTGAATACATCATAAGCGATTCACAGGCGGAATTGATGATAACAAACGAAAAATCAAAAAACATCATTGATATAAAAACATACATTCCAAAAAATATTAATGAATTTAAAGATTGTGAAGTATTACCTGCAGAAAATACTGAATGGGATGATTTGTGTCAATTGCAATACACTTCAGGAACCACAGGAAAACCTAAAGGAGCAATGCTTACCCATGGAAACTACTTTACAGCAATTCACAACGAATGCGATGTTTTAACCTTAAAGCAAGATGATGTATATCTGGGAATATATCCTATGGCTCATGTTGGACTTTCATGGTCCATATCAGCCCTAAGAGCAGCGGCATATTACATTTTAATTGAACAATTTAACCTTGACGAATACCTGAAGCTATGTGAAGAGGAAAAAGTGACAGTATTAACTGGAATGCCCCCAGTAATACACTCTTTAACTACAATGGATGCGAGAAAACACTTAAAAACCGTGCGCGAAATCGTATCAGGAGGCGGGCCATTACACAAAAAAATATGGAAAGATTTCCACCAAACCTATCAAATCCCAATCATCAATGCATACGGATTATCAGAAACAATCGTCATTGGAACAGGTACTGTAATTAGACCCGAAGATTACTGGGAAGCGGACAGATTTGAAAGTGTCGGCCATCCAGTGTGTTTTTCAGAAGTGAAAATTGTAGATGAAGATGACTCATCATTAATCTTACCTCACTACCAGCAGGGAGAGATTGCACTGAGAGGACCTGCAGTTGCAAAAGGATATTGGGGAAATGAAGAAAAAACCAAATCATCATTTCTCGATGACGGATGGTTTTTAACAGGAGATGTCGGATATCTTGATGAAGACAACCGCTTATTCATTACAGACAGAAAAAAAGACATGATTGTAATGAGCGGATGGAAAATTTACCCAACAGAGGTGGAAGAAGTTCTGATAAAATATCCTGCAGTTAAAGAAATTGCAATATTCAGTATAAATGATTGCCATAGAGGAGAAATACCTGTTGCTGCAGTTGTATGGGAAGATGCTGCTGATGATGAAGGGTTAATCAGATATGCCCGTGAAAACCTATCCCGATACAAGGTTCCAAAAAAGATATTTGCACTTGATGAACTTCCAAGAGTGAACGGCTGGAAATTACTTAGAAGAGAATTAAGACAAATGTTTAAATAATGATACTGTGGAAATAACCTACAAAAATACGCGCAACTTTTTAAAAAAAACAACTAAAACAACTATTTTTATCAGTTGGCTGGTCTTCGGAGAATATCCTGATAAGTTAGTGATTGCGATGAGAAACTTCAATTGCATCTATTCAGCTTGGGACTGGGACAAGTTAGTGGGATTGATTTCAGCCATGGATGACGGCATCATGAATGCATACATCAATTATTTACTTGTCAAACCAAATATCAGCTAAAGGGAATTGGAAAAAATCTGGTTGAAAAGGTTAAGCAACACTACAAGGATTATAAAAGAATAGCTGTTGTTACAATAATGAAAGAATCAGGATTCCATGAGTATTGCGGATTTGAAAAAAGAAATGACAAAGTTCCATATTCATAACTTAAAAGATTAAAAAAAAGTTAAAAAAAAAGATAGAATCAATTGATTTATTCATCATAAATCATTGTTCCAATACCATAAGTGGTAAATATTTCTAAAAGTAATGAGTGCTTTTTACGTCCGTCAATTATATGGCAGGATTTTACACCATTTTCAATTGCATTTACACAGGTTTCGATTTTTGGAATCATACCCCCAGTGATAATGCCCTGTTCTATTAAATCCGGAACTTCGGATATTTTTATTTTTTTGATTAATGAAGTTGGATCTGAAGGGTCTCTTAAAACACCAGGAACATCAGTTAATACTATTAATTTTTCTACCCCCATGGCACTTGCTATTTCGCCTGCCGCAGTATCTGCATTAAGATTTAAACTTGTTCCATCTTTTGCAATACCAATTGGAGATATTACTGGAATAATATCATTATCTACAAACATTTCAAGCAAATCTGTGTTAATTTTGTCAACTTCACCTACAAGACCCAAATCAATTACTTCACCATCGATAACCCTAGTATCTTTTTTATGAGCAT
Source organism: uncultured Methanobrevibacter sp. (assembly GCA_964596915.1). Taxonomy (GTDB): domain Archaea; phylum Methanobacteriota; class Methanobacteria; order Methanobacteriales; family Methanobacteriaceae; genus Methanocatella. The sequence goes on along the minus strand of CAZQWN010000027.1, from coordinate 3,243 downwards.
AAATTAAGCTGGAATCCTTTCCAGATAAACTTATTGCATCACCGTCATGGGTAATCAATTCAGATACAATATCATTGGAAATTTTACCTGCAAGAACCATTTCAATGATTTCCATGGTTTCATTATCAGTAACCCTTAAACCCTTAATGAATTTTGATTCTTTTCCGAGTTTTTGCATGGATTTTGAAATTTCAGGACCACCACCATGTACAATCAACGGTTTCATTCCAACATATTTAAGTAATACTGTGTCACGTGCAGTGGATGATTTTGCTTCTTCATCAATCATTGCATGACCACCGTATTTGATTAAAATTTTTTTACCATAAAACTCTTTGATATATGGCAAAGCTTCAATTAAAACATCAATATTTTTCATTTTATCACTATTTTTTATATTACATTTACTTATTTATAAGTGTTAAAGTTAAACTAAACCCATAATGTTAAAAATAGTTTTCAAAATAATTTATATGATAAAAAAATATAACAATGATTATGCCAGAAATGAATGAACTTAAAGATTACTTGATAAGTATAGGTGCAAGCAAAGTTGGATTTGCTGATGTTAATGGCCTTGCAAGTGAATTTATTGACCTTCCAAATGGAATAAGCCTTGTTTTGAAATTGCCAAAAGAGGCTATGGAATATCTTTATGAAGAAGATTATAAATCATATTGGAAACTGTTTCACAAACAAATCGATAAACTGACTAAAATTTCACACAAAGGAGAACGACATATCAAAAATCTAGGGCACAATGCATTTGCTCTTACAATGAAGAGAAACGAATGCGATATGGAAAAACTATTAAGCATTCTTCCTTACAAAACTATCGCTACAAAATCCGGTCTCGGGTGGATTGGACGCTCAGCACTTTTTGTTACACCAGAATACGGTTCAGCAGTTGCACTTGGAGGAATATTAACTGATATGCCTTTGGAATTTGGAGTTCCAATCACCGATTCAGAGTGTGATGACTGCACAAACTGTCAGGATGCATGTCCGGTTGATGCAATAAACCCTCAAAAATGGAATGACAGACTAAACCGTTCAGACATAATTGACATTGAAGTCTGTGCCGAATACATAATTGACCAATATAAGGCAGGTCTTGGCTGTACAAAATGCATGAGCGATTGCAAACTCACACAGGAATATCTAAAAAAAATAAGTAGAGGTTGAAAAACCCCTATAATCCGCATTTGAATCTGAATCTGTACTCTTGATTAACAATTTCCATTCCTTCAAATGATCCTTTTAAAATATCAGCAACTTTTTGCAAGTCTTCTGCAGTTATTTGACTACCATTAGCGATTGGTGAGAAAAATGTAATCTCATCATCAGTGATGAGGTAGTTTAAAAGTTTTGTATTTTCTTTTTGATATTTTTCGACAATTGCCAAAATTTCTTCTTCTATAGCTTTATCTAAATTCGCCATAATATCACCTTAATAGTTAGTTAATGTATGAAGTATATAAATCTTTATACTTGAATGTAGAGGAGAGTAACAGAAAAATAACTTTAATGAACTAAAATTAAGTAACTCAAAATACCAATCAATTAAATATCAATTATAAGAGAAAAATATAATTATAATTAATCAATATTTTCATTTCGGCAAAGATAAATACCTGTCATAAAACTCCATATGATTAGAGTGTAAACGGAGAGCCTTTCAAAAACTGGCATGTAAGTGTTCCCCATAATGAAAAACATTATCCAAAAAGCTATTAAACCAATAACTCCAAGTGCTAATGTTAATTTTTGAAATCTGAAAAATCCATCCATCGACCTTGAAATTAAAACAAGCAGAACATTACCACCGAGTATTGCCATCACTGCACCCAATGTATGATAACCCGATGTTAGGGGATTTCCGCCATGAATCAAACCGACAATAATAACGCCCAAACCAGTTATTAATGTCAATATGTAAAAAATAGTTTTATTTTTAATAATATAATCCTTAAATTCATAAAAATCACCAAATATCAATGTCAAACCGATTAATATAAAAGCAGAGTTCATTAACCAGAATAATGGTGAATTAACATTTGGAATTCCAAGTTCAGAAATAGTATGGAAAATATAAGTATCAAAAAGAGAAGCATTGAAATAAGTTGCAGAAACGGCTTCAGCTAAAATATAATACAAACTGCCAAATATAAATACAATTCCAGCAACTTTACGCTTCATAATCTAAATTCCAAATTTTTTATTAAAGTACTTTTCTTTTAAATCAAAGTTTAGCTCTTCGATGTCTGCACCATCAATAGCCTTTAACAATACTTTATAAGCAATCTTCTTAGGCACAGTTGTATTTTTAATATGGGATTTAGCCCAAATTTTATCAAATCTTTTCTTTAAGCTGCCCATTTCCAATTTTTCCAAAACATTTCTCAAATTGACTATATTAGCTTCATTTATTATGTCATAAGTTGCAAATGTTTGAGAGTCCATAACGATTGGGTTCAATCCTAAAATGTAGCGTTGCAAATCATAGTCCATAAATGAGTCATAATCCCCATCATATGCATAAACATGTGCCTTTGCAGACAATGAATCTATAAATACCAAAAATTGATTGCCCACCAATGCTCTGGATAAAATTTCATCACAGAAATTAAGTGCAGTTTCAATTTTACCAGCAGATGATCCTGCAACATATGTTTCATAATCTTCAAACCTGAATGCAACAAGAGCAAACATGTATAAATCTATCCAATCGTTTTCTTCTAAAAACACATGCGCTTTTTCAGTTAATTGTAAATCTCCGGATTTACTTTCATCAAACATATCTAAACCTTTAGACACATTTTCTCCATTTAAAACAGGTAAAACTCTTTCAACAAGCTCTTGTTTTTTACCAGATACTTTTAAACCATTTTCCTTTAATATTTCTTTTAAATCAGCCACAGTAAATTGTTTAGAAATTTCATCAGCTGTTAATTTTTCTTGATTAGAAGAAACTGGAACATCACCTTCAAGATAACCTTCATTAACCAAATAGTTAACACAATCCTCACCAGATTCAAAAGTTCCAAAATTTCCTTCGTTTAAAATTTCATCAAGCGCATAACCACTATTTAAAAAATTTAAAACATTAAATATTTCTAATTTTTGTTCACTCACTTAAACACCCTTTATATTTCTTCAGCAATACTAAAAAGTTGCCGAAAGTTATACTTGAACTACCATGACTTGTGGAAGTCATGGATTCCTAACTTCTAGTTGAAAGGC
>CAZQWN010000026.1:0-24008 GCA_964596915.1 uncultured Methanobrevibacter sp. | reverse complement strand
TTTAAATAATTAACATTTTTTAAATATATTTTAAAAAAATAACTGATATTTACATATAAAATTTATAAATGAAAAATATATATATGAATTATTAAATATTAGGGGAAAAAATATAATTTATTCAAAAAAATGGTTATTATTTAAAAATAAATCACATATTTAATAAATAATTTATAAAGTATACAATAAATGAAATTATCTAAAAAAGAAAAATAATATTAAAATATAAAAAAAGTATAACCGGACATAAAAATTATAATTATTTAAAATTTAAAGAAGGATTTCAAATTTTAAAAAATCATTTTCACGTGCCGCATCAGTGAATGTGTCAATAATATCCTTGTCTACAAATTCGGAATTGATCAATTCTATTTCACAGTCGATTTCAGTTAAACAGTCATATAATGCATCCAGATTCTTCCCGTAATAATCAGGAAAGTTCAATGCTTCGGCCAAATAGTCATGCCCGTCCTTTTTGATTAATTCACCATCCAACTGCATTTTAAACCTCTTTAAATGTATTGTAATGGTCTGAAGTATAGTAAACCTTGAAGTCTCCGGAGTTATAGACTATCCTTTCAGCCCCTCGTGCGGTTCCATTGGCGTTAATGTCACATTCAATATATTTTGAATCTGAATCCGGAAGCACATGTTGACGATTGGTAAAGGTATCCCCTCCAATGCTTTTGCCGGGAGCATAGTCTTTAAGAGGTCCTCCATGCCATCCGAGATCCTGGGCTTGTTTTTTTGTAATGTAGTTGCTTGGAAGCTTATGGAATTCTTTAATATAAGCCGCAACCTCGTCCACAGTACAGTATTGACCGTCCTCAGTTACACTAACATCAGATGAATCATCGCCAAAATGTAAAAAATCGAAAAATCCCGCACTTACAGATCCGATTGTAAACAACGCAATCACAAGTGCAAAGATAAATATCAGTTTCTTGTTCATTTAATCAACTCTATATATTCTTTTATAGCTTCTTTATAATCTCTCAACGGTTCAAATCCTTTTTCAATCCATTTTTCATTTTTCAAAACGGAATAGCTTGGTCTTGGAGCAGGTCTTGAAAACTCTGATGCTGTAACCGGAATTACGCTGACATCGCTTCCAGCAATTTCAAATATGTATTTTGCAAATTCACACCATGAACAGCTTCCCGAATTTGTAAGGTGATAAATTCCATAATAATCTGTTTCAATCAGCTGGGATATCCCATAGGCCAAATCCGGAGTATATGTTGGTGTTCCCACCTCATCATAAACGACGGTTATTTCTGAATGATTTTCAGCCAAATCAAGCATTGTTTTTGGGAAATTTTTACCGTTAATGCCGTATAACCATGCTGTTCTGATGATAAAGTACCTGTCCAATATTTCCTGAATAGCTTCTTCACCCTTAAGTTTGCTTTTGCCGTAAACGCTTATCGGACCTATTTCACCATCTTCAGCAATAGGATCCCTTGCACTTCCATCAAATACATAATCGGTACTTACCTGAACCAAAGGACAATCCACTTCCTTACAGGCCAATGCCAAATTCCTAACACCTTCACCATTAACCGCATATGCCAAATCAGTTTTTGTTTCACACCCGTCAACATCGGTATATGCCGCAGAATTAATAACAATATCCGGATTATTTTTCTTAATAATTTCCATTGTCTTATCCTTATCGGTTATATCCAATGTTTTAGAGGTAGTCAAAACCAGATCGTGCTTGTCTTTTAAAACTTCTTCTAAATCATGGCCCAACATTCCATTAGAACCAGTAATTAAAATCTTCATAATAATCCCTTAATATTTAATATATAGTTTAAATATATATTACTTTAAATATTTATATAAGGGAGTTATAATTATGAAAGTTTGTATTATGGGTCAGGGATATATCGGACTTCCAACAGCCGCCCTTTTTAGCAGAAGCCACTGTGAAGTTGTTGGAGTGGACATTAACGAAGAAATGATAAATAATTTAAATAAGGGAATAATACACATTGAAGAGCCCGGAATAAGTGACATTATCAAAAAATCCGTTAGAAAACATACATACAAAGCATCATTAACTCCTGAAAAAGCAGATGCCTTCATTATTACAGTACCGACCCCATATATCGTTGAAAACTACAGCTGTGATTTGAGTTATGTCATTGCTGCATGTGAGACAATCATCCCCTATCTGGAAAAGGGAAATACAGTCATTATTGAATCCACAATAGCTCCAATGTCAACCGACGAGACAATAAAACCTATTTTTGAAAAGGCAGGTTTTGTCATCGGTGAAGACCTGTATCTTGCGCATTGCCCTGAAAGGGTTCTTCCCGGACGCATTCTGGAGGAACTTGTTCACAATGACAGAATCATTGGTGGCGTGACACCTGAATGTGCCGTTAAGGCCAGTGAAGTTTACGGCCAGTTTGTTGAAGGATATCTGATGCTTACAGAGGCAAAAACTGCTGAACTTTCAAAATGTATGGAAAACACATTCAGAGACGTTAACATTGCTCTTGCAAATGAACTTGCAAAAATATGTGCTGAAATCGGCGTAAATGCACTTGATGTAATCAAAATGGCCAATAAGCATCCGAGAGTAAACCTCCATTCCCCCGGACCTGGAGTTGGAGGACACTGCCTTGCAATCGACCCTTACTTTATTTATGCAAAAGCACCTGAAACCGCAAAAATCATTAAACTGGCACGCGATACCAATAAATCAATGCCCGGCTTTGTATGCGAATATGTTAGAAAAATAATTCCGGACGGTAAAATTGCAGTTTTAGGAGTTTCATACAAGGGAAATACAGGTGATGACAGGGAAAGTCCCGCTTATGAAATCATTGCGGAGCTTGAAGCTGACGGATATGAACTTGCCATTCACGACCCGCATATTGAAAGGGATGAATTTGTAAGCTTTGCCGATGCGATAGATGGCACTGATTTAATACTTATTTTATGTGACCATGACGAGTTCAAACATCCTGATTATGAGCTAATCAGCAAAAGAATGGAAAATCCGGTTATTTTTGATACAAAAAATATTATCTACAAAGTTCCCGATGACGTTACACTTTATAATTACGGCAACCTCTATACAATTAATTAAACCGGGAATTTTAAAAAATAGTTTTAAATAAAACTATTTTTTTGATTAAATATAAAACGGATATCCATAATAATAGTAGCAGATAAGGTTAGTATAACTTAATTTAAGGCTACCGCTATATGATTTCTTATAATATTGGTCATTTCCATTGTATTTAACAATGTATTTGATGGTTTTTTCCTTAAGAGGAATTTTTACTGTAAATTGTGCATAACCATAAGAATCCGTTTTGGCCGTATAGGTTTTCTTATTAAAATTTAATGTAACCTTTTTATTTTTCAAAACATTGTTTAAATTATCTTTTAGACAAATAGAGAAACTTTTATCAGTTACGGCATGGAACAAGATTGTTTTAGTTGGATTGGTAAATTTAACCTTGAATTTGTCTGCAACAAGTTTTCCGGAATATGTTTTGGCACTGTTTGCACTATCGCCTGCAAATTTAACCTTATAATTATAGGTTTTCTTTTTGTTTGGAAGTTTGATTTTGAATGTTGCAACTCCCTTAGAATCTGTTTTGACCTTATAATTTTTACCGTTGACGGATAATGTAACCTGTTTTGATTTTAAAACCTTATTGTTTGAAGTTTTTAAGGTAATCTTGAAGGTTCTTTTGGATGCTGAGTATGAAACCTGTTTGGTTGGACTTGAAAACTTAACGGAATTTTTGCTTACGGTAAATGTTTTGGTAAATGAGCTTGCATTATTATACTTGTCCCCCATGAATTTTCCGGTAATCTTATATGAACCTGCTTTTGTAGGAGATATATCAAATGATACTGCACCGTCAGAATCTGTTTTGGTATTAACAGTCTTCCCGTCATATGTATAGCTAACGTCTGCACCAGATACAGGAATACCATCGGAGTTCTTAAGAACAAATTTAAAAGTAGCTGAATTCGGGTAGGCCTTTACACTAGGAGTATTTGTTGTAAAATAGGTGTTTCTGTAGATACCGTCAGATTCTACGTTGTCCTTTTGAATGCGGATTGTGGCATCATTAGCTATTTCAGATCCATAATATGCCACATTGTTCAAGAGAGTATTTCCGGAGATTTCACCAATTACAGCTTCATCAATATTGTTTATTATCGCACCTTCTTCAGCGCTGTTGTCCTTGAAATAGTTGTTGGTAATTTTGGATATTGAAGCATCAGCCCAATTATCAATCACTCCACCGTATTCTGCCCTGTTGGATATGAACCTGTTGTTAGTAATTGTTCCAATATCACCACTGTTTTCAATCACTCCACCCCAATATGCATAATTGTCTGTAAAGTTATTGTTTGAAATTTCATCTATACTTTCATAATTTCTAATGGCTCCTCCACCGGTCTCATCACCATCATCCTCAGCAGTGTTTCCAACAAAATTATTGCCGGTGATTTTATATATGCTTCCTGAGTTATAGATTGCGCCCCCACATGTTTCATCAGTATTTCTAATGAAACTGCATCCTGAAATTTTATACAAAACAGTATCTGAAGAAATAACATCTATAGCTCTGCAGGCATTATCTATAAAATTACAGTTGATTATGAGACTATTGACATAATAAATGCCATTATCTTTAACATCCCATGCGATGCATCCTCCATCACCGGAACATTTAGTGAATTTGCAACCATTTATAAATCCTTGACCTCCAGTCCAGCTGACTGCACTGCCTTCATCTGAATAGCAGCTTTCAAAAATACAATCTTTCAAAATACCACCGTTACCATCCCAACGAATAGCTCCACCATCAGTACTGTCTCCGTTTAAAAACTTGATATTAGTGATAATCACACCATCTGCCCGAACATCAAATGCTCTTGAAAGCCCTTTTGCATCTAAAGTATGTCCGTTACCATCGATGGTTAATACCTTATCAACAGTGATTTCATATCCTGATCCGACATAATCCTTTGAAAGAGTTATTTTATCACCGCTTTCAGCATTGTCTATTTCCTCCTGAATATAGTAGAAATCATCATCGCTAGGCATCATACTTAAAGCTTCGCTCTGATCATCTAAAACTATATCCTGAGAGGTTTCGTTTATATCCTGAGCCGAAATTGAAGACATTCCGGCGAAAATCATTAACATGAAAAAAAGTATTACTAATGACTTAGTTTTGTTAAATTTCATTTAAGCACCCCTTATATGATGAATAGATGTCTATAATCTGCAACATATAAAGATATGCGTAAATGAATTCCTTTATGTAAAAAAAATAAGACATAAGTGGATTTTTTAAAGCCACTTAATCAATATTTGGAGTATGGTTTCATTCACCGAAACTAACTCTTTCAAATTTTTCTAAAGCTTTAAGTGATTTGGTGGCATCCACACCAATCTTTGTAGTTGTTCCATCGCTTTCAGCTACCGGATCAAGGGATGAGCCTCTAACGTTAGGCACTATCATGATGTCCCTGTCTCCTTTTACACGTGTTGATATTGCATATTCAACGTCTTCAGCGTCAAATACGTTGACATCGGTATCAACTACAACACAGTGTTTAAGTGACGGATGGGCAGACAATGCAGCCATTATTGCATTTTTTCCGTCCCCTTCAGTCTGTTTTCTGATTGAAACAACAGCATGTAACCAACAACAACCTCCCTCAGTTAAAACAACATTTTCTACAGTAGGAACTGCATTTTTAACTGCTTTAAATATCCTAGGTTCTTGAGGAAGACCTTGAAGCAACTTATGTTCAAATCCGGCAGGAATGATTGCATGATAAACCGCATCATTCTTAATGTGCATGGTTTCAAGGTTAATGATTGGCTGGTCACGGATAATATCATAGGTATCTGTCAAGTCTACAAACGGACCTTCAGCAACTGTTTCGGTTACAGATATTTTGCCTTCTAAAATGATATCAGCCTGAGGGACATTCAAATCGCCGCATTTAATAAGTTCGAGATTTCCTCCTTTAAATGCATTGGCCACATCCATTTCATCATAGTCAATTGGAATTGAAGTTGTACTTGCAAGCAATATTGCAGGATCCATTCCAATGGCTATTGCAATATCCAAATCCTTGCCTAGCTTTTGAGCTTTTTGGAAATAGGTATAAAGGTTTCTTGGAACAATTCTAATTACCAATCTTTTGTTGTCCAAAACCATCATTCTGTGAATTGAAGCATTTTGGATGCCTGTTTCAGGGTCACGTGCGAAAACAACACCTGCGGTGATATAAGCTCCGCCATCCCTCTTGTAATGAGTTAAAACAGGTATTTTGTCCAAATCAACATCACTGGTTTCATATTCACTGAAGTCTGTAAATTTGTCAACTTTAACAGGCTTTTCCATAGCTTCAATAATCTTTTCTGTAATTTCAGATACTTCACAGTTGATTGATTTTGCTATTTTATCCCTGGTGTTACAGATTCCGGAAATTACCGGCATGTCATATCCTTTAACGTTTTTTATTATAACTGTGTCCTTAGGATACTGCCTCAATACTTTTGAAACTTCATATTCGCTTGAAAGCTCTTCTGTTATTTCAATTACATCGTCATCATAAATTTTCATATTATCCCTACAAGTTAATTTTTTTATCCTTTAATTTTTCTAAAAGTCCAGTGATTTCTGGATTATCGATAGCAAGTATTTCACCGGCTAAAACTGCCGCATTTTTACCGTTGTTGATTCCAACTGTTGCAACAGGCACTCCCGGCGGCATGCTTACTGTAGTTAACATATAATCGTCACCATTTTCATTAGTGCATGGAACTCCAATTACAGGCTTATCGGTAAGTCCTACAATTCCCCCTGTAACCTGAGATGAATTTGAACTAATTCCAATGAATATTTTTACGTTTTTCATAGATTTGACATAATTTGTGAATTTTTTAGTGGATCTAATCGGACAAACAACTTTTATATCATAGCTGATTTTTAGTCTTTCCAATAAGACTCCTGCCTTTTTAGCAGTCGGCAAATCTGTTTGTCTACCAACAATGATAGCAACATCTGCATCCCTGTTTTTACAGTTTTCTTCAGCATTACCCTCTACTTTAACACCATTTATTTCAAGGTTTCTGATTCTTAAAAAATCATTCTGTATGAATGGCCGGTCTATTTTTTGGACTATTTCCTCATTGCTGTCATAGACCTTTTGGGCATAATCCTTTCTCAATTGCCTTACTTTTAAACGCACTTCCTCATCATGAAGTCCTATATATTGGGCAGCCAGAATTGCAGCGTTATCACCTCTGTCAATTCCAACAGTTGATATAGGAGACGGATACGGCATCTGAACGATAGATTGAAGCGCATCAATACCTCCTGTTTTTACATCGACAGGAACTCCAATAACAGGCCTTGGAGTATATGCCGCAATAGAACCCGGAAGGTGTGCAGCCAAACCTGCAATACCAATAAATACTTCAATTCCCGCATCAGTTCCCTGCCTAACTATTTCACGAACCAGATTAGGTGTTCTGTGAGCAGATGCAATTTTTAAACTGTAAGGTATCTCCAACTTATCTAAAACATCCATAGCTTTTTCAGCAATAGCAATGTCCGAAGCACTTCCAAGAACAATCATTATTTTTGGTGTCATTAAATCCCTTCTGAAATTATTTAATCATAATATAATATTCACTTCTAAATATTTAAATTATCATTGATAGTTGAATTCTTTTCCTTGCCATATCAACATCCAAAACTTTTACGTCCACAATTTCACCGACACTGACAATATCCAAAGGATGCTTTACATATTTATTAGCCACCAATTGAGAAATATGAACCAAGCCGTCCTGATGAACTCCAATATCCACAAAAGCGCCGAAATCAACTATATTTCTGACAGTGCCCTGCATTATCATTCCAGTTTCCAAATCCTCAATCGACAATACATTCTTTCTCAAAATTGGTTTTGGCATGTCTTCCCTTGGGTCACGGCCGGGTTTCTTAAGTTCCTTAATAATGTCCTTAAGTGTCTCCAAACCTATATCAAGCTCATCTGAAAGGGATTTCAAATCCAGATTGTCCAGTCTTAATTTATTTGAGCCCATATCATCAAGGGAGTAGTTTAATTTTTTAAGCAATTTCTCAGTAGCGCCATATGATTCCGGATGTATTGTTGTATTGTCCAAAGGATATTCGGGATTGTCAATCTTTATAAATCCTGCGCATTGCTCAAATGTTTTTTTACCCAACTTTTTAACATTTAAAAGCTCTTTACGATTGGTAAATCTGCCGTTTTCATCGCGATATTCAATGATATTTTGAGCTGTTGTTTTTCCAATACCTGAAACATGATTTAAAAGACTGTAGGATGCGGTGTTTAAATCTACACCAACTTCATTTACTACCTTTTCAACAACCCCATCCAAAGACTGCGACAACAGTTTCTGATTCATGTCATGCTGGTACTGTCCAACACCGATTGATTTCGGATCAATCTTTACAAGTTCAGCTAAGGGGTCCTGAAGCCTTCTTGCAATTGAAACTGCACTTCTTTCACCTTCCGAAAAATCAGGAAACTCTTCATCAGCAAGTTTTGATGCGGAATAAACTGATGCACCTGCCTCATTAACAATAATGTATTCAACGTTTCTTTCCTTAATGATTCTAGCAACAATTTCCTCAGATTCCCTTGAAGCGGTCCCGTTACCAATAGCTATAACGTTAATGTCGTATCTGTCAATTAACTCCCTAACAGTTTTAATAGACTCTTCAACCTTGTTTTGAGGTGCTGTCGGATAGATTAATGATGTATGAAGAACTTTTCCGGTTTCGTCAATTATTGCAAGTTTACATCCTGTTCTGAATGCCGGATCCCAACCCAAAATTGTTTTTCCAACCAGCGGCGATTCCATAAGAACCTGATTCAGATTCTCTGCAAAAACCCCAATGGATTTTTCCTCCGCCTTTTCAGTTAAGTAATTTCTAATTTCACGCTCTATCGCAGGTGAAATCAATCTTTTATAAGCATCCTCAATAGCTTCCTTGATAATTGGAGTAGTATATCGATTGTATTCAATTTTTTCAGGAATGGATGAAATGTTTTTTAGAGTATGCCTTTCCAAATACCTCAATACATCTTCGACGTCACATTCAATTTTAGCCTTGACAATCCCTTCTTTTTCAGCACGGTTTATTGCTAAAATCCTGTGAGGAGGTATTCTTTTAATGTTTTCTGAGTAATTATAGTATACTTCATATTCACTGGAACTGTCCTTGTCCTTAGCTTTTGATGTGATTTGACCTGTAAAAAATGTATTTTTTCTGATTTTTCTCCTAAAATCTGAATTATCTGAAATTATCTCGGCAATTATATCCTGAGCACCCTGTATGGCCTCCTCAGGTGTTTTAACATCATCATTAACATAGCTTTTAGCAATTTTTTTAACTGGCTGCCTGACTTCCTGTGCAAGAATAATCCCGGCCAATGGTTCCAGGCCCTTCTCTTTAGCTTTGGCGGCTCTTGTCTGTTTTTTGCTTTTATAAGGCCTGTATAAATCTTCAAGTTCAACAAGTGTGGTCGCATTTAAAATCTGATTTTTTAACTCATCATCCAGTTTTCCAAGCTCTTCAATTCTTTTAAATATCTTTTCCTTCTTATCTTCAAGATTTCTTAGATATTTTAATCTTTCATCAAACTTTCTCAATGTTTCATCATTAAGTGAGCCTGTAACGTCCTTTCGATATCTTGCGATAAATGGTATCGTGTTTCCATCATCTATTAGATTTATAACCTTTTTAACCTGCCAATCAGCTAAATTTAATTCTTTTTCTAAAGTACTAACAATCATTAGATTACTATTAGATTGATTTAAAATTTAAAATTTTTTGTTGATTTTACAAAAAGCTTTATACTGTTTAAATAACAAAATTACTAATGGATTAAATAAATAACGGTGAATTTAGTGTATTGGTTTTTAGTAATACTTACTTTTCTGCTTGCAAGCATAAAAACTGAAAAACCTAAAAAATATCAAAAGGTTTCAGTAATTATTCCGGCATACAACGAGGAAGAAACCGTTGCCAAGGTAGTGGAAGTGGTTAAAAGTGTATCGTTTGTAGATGAAATCATCGTCGTTAACGACGGATCAACAGACAACACCACTAAAGAGGCTGAAAAAGCCGGAGCTATCGTTATAGAACATGAAGTCAATAAAGGAAAAGGTCAGGCATTATTTACAGGATATAAGGAAGCTGAATGTGATATTATAGCTTTCATTGATGCTGACATTTACAACCTGACTTCAAAAAAGGTCGAAGCGATGATAAAACCAATTCTGGAAGGCAAAGTTGAAATTACAAAGACTAAATTTGCCCGTGAAAGTGGACGTGTGACTGAACTTACTGCAAAACCGCTCCTGAATTTCTTTTTCCCTGAAATCAATTTTGAACAGCCTTTGAGTGGGCAATTTGCGGCTCGTAAAGAAGTATTGAAAAGGATGAAATTTGAAACAGACTACGGTGTCGATGTTGGAATCGTTATCGATGCCGATGTTTTGGGAATATCAATTTTGGAAGTGGACATCGGTGCAATCGAGCATGACATGTCCCCCCTTTCAGACTTGAATTTGATGGCAAATGAAGTTGTAAGAACAATCATCAGCCGTGCAAACAAATACGGCAGAGTAACAATGATTGACGATATCGGATATTACATCAGAATGGCGATTGTCGGTCTGTCACTTGTTATTTTAGGACTGTTTACAATATTTTTCGTCAGATTCGTTCCTCTTGCACTGGCAGTTATTATAACTATTATCGGAATAATAATTGCTATTTACTACATAATCAAGGTCATTGTTCAGTCCATTGTAATGTTTAAAAAGACACCCGGCAGAAATCTTGTCAGGTCATTCATTAAGATTCACTTTCCAATGATTATTTCAATAATTATCCTATTACTGATGATATCCACCTTTTTAGGTGCCGCACACTTTGACAACGGTGTCCTTTCAGTTGAGCCGAACGCAAGGAATCTGATTATTTACGCTGACAATTCACAGTCTGCAAATACAATTTCCGCCAGAGGCCCATATACAATTGATTCTGCAATAGAAAACGAATCAAACCAAATCCGTATGCCTTCAGATGCAATGATAACGCTGGGCGTGGGCGTCAACGATACCGTTGTTATTGACGGCGTTGAATATGTCATCAATGAAACAAGAGACGGCGAACCTGAAATGTTGAGATTGCCTATTGATGCTAAAAAGGCTCTGGATTTAGAAACCGGTTCTGTAATTCAAAACAGCCGTTTAAAAGAAATATTTGAAGGTGTCGGAATAATTCATAATTTTGACAGTGAAAATATTACAGTATCTGAAAACTACATCATAACATCAAGGGACAAGGCCTCAGGATACTATGAAGTATTTGTAGATAATGTTTCCACAGTTTCATCTCTCGGAATATTCAAGGAAAACAGCACATTCAACATCAATGTCAATGGGGAATATATTGATTCAGTCTCATATGTAAATCACACATTTTCCAGAAATGCCAGTGAATTTACCTATAATGGCCATGAAATTAAAATTACCTTTGAAAATACAAACAGCACTTCAATAAAACAGTTCCTAAGACAGGACCAAAATACTTTCCTGAACATATATCTAAAATGATGCCATAATGGGCATTAATTCAGATTTTGCTAAAAAAATAGTAAAAAAATCTAAGAATATTCTTAGATTACTTTTTGTCATATGCTTTTACTGCTTCTTCCACGTCATTGTAAAGACCAAGTGCAGCTAAAGCACCGACCTTACCCTGTTCACCTGTAACGGCGATTAGAGGTATGTTTAATTCATCTGCAACGCTTTCTGCAGTTTCAACATCCATCATTCCTGATTTGGTAGCAATTGAATATTCCCTTAACTTTTCAGGAATGTCAAGGCCTTCCAAAATAGCTATAGCTGTCTTATCAGATAATGTATCTCTTTTGAGAATTTCAATTACTCTATTAATTAAATCTTCTTTTTTGGATTCTTCAACTGCAAATGTTAAAGCAATAGAAACACAATTTTGAGTTTTATGAGGATTGTGGGGATACAATTGCACTATGATATGATCCAAATATTCAAAACCTTCACCTGCAAGCTCCACTCCAAGGTTATGGGCCATGGTCCATGTAGCACCGGCATCTTTTGTATCAGTATCGTCAACACCGATAACCACTTTTTCAAGTTTTGGAGTGACAACTGTTGCCTTTCCGGCCTTTGAGCCTCCGCCAACTTCAATAAGCTCCACATATTTTACTCCTTCACCCATTCCTCTACACATTCCGGCACCGACACCTGCACCTGCAAGCCCTGCATGAGTTACCTTTACCTCATCACCTTCAACGGCAATCTCATCTATTCCGGCTGCATTGAAACTGGCTTTCAGGTCAAGAGGTGCTGAACCTACATGACAGGAGTAAACATGCTTGTTTCCGTCACGATAAGCTGAATCTATCAATTCGGAATTGTTTCTGTATTGATTTAATAACCAATGAGACCCGGAAATACATGGATGGTACTCGACAATTTCCACTTTGTCCCCATCGACCATTGTCAGCACTTTTTCATAGGGAGCTATCCAAGGGTCTTGAAATTTTTCTCTTAGTTCGTTAGGTTTTAAAATTTCCATCCAATCACTAGATTTCTTTTAATCTGTCGCACATTTTAATTGCTGCTTCAACAGCACTTTTTGCGTTTTTAACACGCCTGTGAGCATCCAATCTGGTCATTCCAGGACCGGTGATGCCAAGTGCTACAGGAGTATCATATTCCAATGCCAAATCAGCGATTTTACGGGAAGCATGCTGTGCCACGATTTGATCGTGGTCGGTTGCGCCTTCAATAACTGCTCCTAAAGTGATAATTGCATCATATTCGCCTTTTTGCAATAATTTTTTGATTACAAGAGGCATGTCGAATACTCCAGGTACAGCCACCACTTTAGTAATTTCGCAATCCCTATTTTTAGCTTCCGCTTTAGCTAATTCCAACATCATCTGAGTTATATCATAATTAAATTCTGCAACAACAGCTGCAATTTCATATTTTACCATTTTATCTACCTCTTTTTTTAATTAAACTCCACTGCTGAATATGATAAGAAGGAATCCAGCAACCCCACTAACTACCATAATGAATATGATAAAAAGTGCAGCCATTTGCATTTTAGTTAATTTTTTGAAATTCATATTTTTATTCTCCGTTTATTTTTCATAAATTATTTTTAACCGCTTCTGCGAGTTCCATTGTAGTTGCAGAACCTCCCAAATCACCGGTTAAAATATTACCGTCATTTAATACTTTTAATATAGCTGCATCAAACCTGTCAGCAGCTTCATTTTCGCCAAGATATCTGAGCATCATTATTGAAGACAGCATCATTGCTATAGGATTTGCTATTCCCTGACCTGCAATGTCGGGTGCCGAACCGTGAACCGGTTCGAACAATGCTGCGTCCTCACCGATATTTGCAGAAGGTATTAAACCCAATCCGCCAACAAGTCCTGCACCTTCATCAGACAAGATATCTCCAAAAAGGTTTGTTGTTACAATAACTTCAAAGCTTTCCGGCTGTGTGATAAGATACATTGCTGTTGCATCAACATAAAAGTCCTCAGTTGCAATATCAGGATAATCATCTGCAACTTCATAGAAAATTTCCTTAAATAGACCATCTGTTTTCTTCAATACATTGGCTTTGTGAACAGCAGTGACTTTGCCTTTACTGTTTTCCACCGCATAATTAAATGCATAATTGATAATGCGCTTTTCAGCCTCTCTTGTTATGATGCGCTTTGCCAGTGCACCTTCATCGGTGTAGGACTCCTCATCTGCAATATACATCCCTTCAGTATTTTCACGGACGATCATGAAATCAATGTTTTCAAACAGTGAATTTGTATTGGGATATGTCTTTACAGGCCTTAAATTGGCAAACATTTTCATCTCCTGACGTATCTTTACAATAACATCAGCTGCAGTCTCACCAGCTGCACCAAATAAACATGCATCGGCTTTGCGAATAATGTCTAGGGTTTCACCGGGAAGTGCGTTGCCGGTTTTTTCAAGACATTCATCACCCGCATCTG
The DNA here is from genome assembly GCA_964596915.1 of uncultured Methanobrevibacter sp. Lineage (GTDB taxonomy): Archaea > Methanobacteriota > Methanobacteria > Methanobacteriales > Methanobacteriaceae > Methanocatella. The sequence goes on along the minus strand of CAZQWN010000026.1, from coordinate 9,854 downwards.
CGTAAACGTAATCAAAACCGATACCTAATCCGTCAAGAACAAAAAGTGTAGCTTCCATTACTTCACGACCTATACCGTCTCCGGGAACAACAGCTATCTGATATTTATCTTTTGTTTTTGAGGTACTCAATTAAACCACCCTGCTGTAATATTTCCAACATGAATGGAGGCAATTTTTTAAATTCTATTGTCTCTCCATTCTGATTGGTTATTAATCCATTATCCATGTCAACTTCAATTTCCTCTTCATTTTCAACCAAGTCAGTGATTCCCGGAGCTTCAAGAAGGGGAACACCAACATTTGTAGCGTTTCTGTAAAAGATTCTGGCGAAGGATTCCGCTATTACGGCTGAAACTCCAACGCCCTTAAGGGCAATCGGAGCATGTTCACGTGATGAACCGCAGCCGAAATTCCTTCCAGCTACAATGAAGTCTCCTTTTTTGCATTTATTGCTAAAATCAGCATCCAAACCTTCCATACAATGCTGGGACAATCTTTCCTCATCAGTGTAAATTAAATATCTTCCAGGAACAATAATATCCGTGTCAATATCGTCTCCAAATTTCCATGCAGTTCCTTTCACAATATCACTCCGGTGCCACAATTCTTCCTTCAATAGCTGAAGCTGCAGCCACAGCCGCTGAGGATAAAAATACTTTTCCGTCAGGTGAGCCCTGTCTTCCCTTAAAGTTTCTGTTTGAAGTGGAAAGACTTACTTCTCCGGGACCTATAATTCCAGTATGCCCTCCAAGACATGGCCCGCAGCAGGGAGCTGACACTAAAGCTCCCGCATCAACAAATACTTTTAACAATCCCTCATCAAGGGCTCTTGAGTAGACTTCTTTTGAAGCGGGAATAACCAGCATTCTTGTACCTTCAGCCACATTATTACCTTTCAATATCTTTGCGGCCTGTCTTAAATCGCTTAATCTTCCATTGGTACAGGAACCTAAAAATACCTGGTCTATCTCCTGGTCGACTTCACTTACTGGGCGCACATTATCAACATTATGAGGACAAGCGACTTGAGGTTCCAAGTCACTTACATCAATATCCATTATATTAAGAGATGAAGAATCCAAATCGGTTTTATAAACCTTATATGACTTGTTTGAATGCTTTTCAACATAGTCTATTGTCTTTTGGTCAGGTTCAACCAAACCAGTTTTTCCGCCCATTTCAATGGCCATATTACATAAAACCATCCTGTCGGATACGCTCATGTCACTGACAGTTTCTCCGGCAAATTCGCAGGCTCTGTATGTGGAGCCGTCAGCGCTTACCTGGCCGATAATATGCAATATAACATCTTTTGCATAGACATTTTCCTTTAGTTTACCTGTGATTTCAAACCTGTTTGTTTCAGGCACTTTAAACCATAGATTGCCTTCAGCAAAAACCATTGCCATGTCAGTTGATCCGATGCCTGTAGCAAATGCTCCCAAAGCACCATGAGTGCAGGTATGTGAATCTGCACCTACAATTACCTCTCCGGGCACAACATGGCCCAATTCGGGAAGTATCTGATGGCAGACTCCGGCATTAACATCATAAAAATGTTCAATGTTTTGCTTTCGAACAAACTCTCTCATTAGTATATGGTTATTGGCCGAGTCAATTGAGTCGGCTGGAACTTGATGGTCAAATGGAATGACTATTTTTGACGAATCCCAGACTTTTTCAGCTCCAATTTTTTCAAAAGATTCGACTGAAAGAGGTCCGGTTAAATCATGAGTCATTGCTACATCAATATTCGCTATAACAATATCTCCAGCTTCAACTTCTTTTTTACCGGATGCTCTAGCTAATATTTTTTCAGACATTGTTGGCATATTTTCAACCTCTCAATAATGATAAATATATGTATCTTATAAAATATATAAGTTGTTTTATTTTTGAAAAAAATGGATTTTTTAAATATTTTAACTTTATATATAATGTATTCCAAAATAATATTATGAGCTCATTTTTGAATAAACTTAGAAAAAAAGAAGAACCTATTGTAGAAGAACCAGGCCCAGTTTGGGACGATAGGATTTTCTGGGTTTCAACAATGCAAAAAATTGCTTTTCCCGTTTTAAATAATCTTGCAAAAGGAAATTTAAGGAAAAACATGCCTTACGAGTCAACTTCACTTGAAGGGCAGAAATTTTCCTATCTTGAGGCTTTTGCACGCGTGTTCAATGGAATTGCACCTTGGTTGGAGTTAGGCTCAGATAGCTCAGAGGAAGGAATTGTCCGTGAAAAATACATCAGAATGACAAAACGGGCTATCTCAAATGCGGTTAACCCAAACAATAACGATTACATTTTTGTTGTTGAACCGAAACAATCTTTAGTTGATGTTGCTCTATTTGCCCAAGGATTGCTAAGGGCTAAAAATCAAATTTGGCTTAACCTGCAAATGGATGACCAGGCAAGAATTATCCGTGAACTCAAAAATACAAGAGTCATTGCACCTTATGAGAATCATTGGTTACTGTTTACTTCCATGATTGAAGCCGCCCTATTGGAATTTACAGGTGAATGCGACAAAGAGCGTTTAAGCTACGGTGTTCGCAAATTCAGAGATGAATTTTACATGGGAGACGGAATCTACTCTGACGGAGAGGATTACACTTCAGGTTATTTCAACAGCATTGTTATTCATCCGATGCTTAACGATATTTTAAAAGTAATGAGAAAATACGGAATCAGCGAAGGCGAATTTCTGGATGTCCAGCTGATGAGGTCTTCCAGATTAGCATCACAACTTGAAAGAACAATCTCACCCGATGCAACTTATCCGCTTTTAGGAACATGCCTTGCTTACCGTTGCGGTATTTTCCATTCCCTATCACAGGCAGCTTTATTAAAGATTTTACCAAGAAATATTCAACCGTCTCAAGTGAGATCCGCTCTGACAGCTGTTTTGAAAAAGCAGTTTGGAGACAACCATAACTTTTCAAGTGCGGGATGGTTACTTGTAGGACTGAACGGTTCACAATTGGATATTTCAGAAAGCGATATCAACACAGGCAGCCTCTATTTCTGTTGCGCAATATTTTTGGCACTGGGTTTGCCGGCTTCAGATCTGTTCTGGACAGAACCATTTGCCGAATGGACAAGCATGCAGGCATGGAACGGACACCCTGTACAAAAAGATCAATCAATTGATTTTTAAATTTTTTTCTTTTTTTGACTTCTGTTTTTGATGCAACTTAATTGTCCACAAAAAACAGTAACATTATGAAAATCAAACAGGCTAGCTTTAGTTACTAAAATTTAATGGTATATCAACTACTAAAAAAGATAATTTTTAAAAATAATATTAAAAATAAATTAAAAAACAAGTAATTAAAATAACAGTCACGCAAGTAACCATTAGTTTAATTATAGAAAAAATTAATTTAAACTATCCTTCGACCATGATGAGCTTGCCCGTCGGCGAATCCTTAAACCTTACCCATCTCGGCATGACCCCGAGGCGAACATTTGCTGGTACTGGAGCCTCATCCAACTCCTGACCTGATTGATTTCAGCCGTAGTTTTTTGCATCCCTTCTTAATATTCTCGCTTGGATCAATCATCACCTGCATATTCCAAGAGAATAACAACCAGAACAAATCCCACATTGCATCCGCAAATTAGATATGTCTACCGCTGGATCTCATCAAATGCTCTCACCAGTGCTACCCACTTCTAACCATAGTATCTGCCCATATAGTCAAGCCCCCACCAGAAAAAAGCATACAAATCACCGGAGTTCATCGAAATCGAAAATAAAAAAAACTAACTTAAAAGTGAATTGGACGGTCTCAAGGCAGTATCAGCAGTCTTAAAAGCATGTTTGGAAAATAATATACTTCCCATACATTATTTATTTTTTCAATATGAAAAAAATTAAGGTTATAATAACTCATTGAATGTTGAACTTATCAGGAAATAAACAAAATATGCTATATTTACGAATTCATACTCTTTTAATTCCTCATCTACACATTCTAAAATATTTATTTGAATTAATTTATCCAAAAATTCAGGCAAAATATTTTTTTCATTATCTGTTAATAAATCAGTTATTTCATCTTTTTTAAAAGCTGAATTTCTCATTTTTACATAGTTTTAATAGAATATTATTGTAATGAGGATTCTTGATATTTTTTAAAATATTTTTCAGAGGTTTGTTTTTTAGTTCGAGAGCTGCATTTCTGATTCCATCATATAGAATTTCTTCCGTGATTATCTTGTTTTCCAAGTTCCAGAATATTGCATCACCGATTTGTTGCATAATCAATGGCATTCCCCATGAATAATAAACCATATCATTTAGGTATTGTTTGCTTTCGAATTCTATGTTGGAACTGTTGAAATTTGTTTTAAAAGTCACGTACCTCTTCATCTTCCAATTTATCCATCGTTATTAGATTGAACATTCTTGAAAATGAAGGGTTCTGTTCACAGAGCTGATCGAATTTCGCAGGATAGGTTAAAATAAAGAAAAAACAAAATAAACCGTTAAGGTAACAACGAAGGTAAAAAAACACGTTTTCCACTCTGAAAAAACAACATTAAAAACACTATTCATATCGAAGAAATGACCCAAAAAAACTAATAATACTTATCGAAATGCAACAAAACTTATATTGAAATAATTAAATAAAATATGTTAACAAAAATTATTGGAGTGTTTTATATTGAAATATGAAAAAATAGGAATTTCCCTTCTTTTGGTGTTTCTAATAGCAATTACACTTACAGGAGTGTCTGCATCTGACAACCTAACCGATACGGTCACAAGTGAGGATGCTGCAACATTAACTGCAGTCGTTTCAGGAAATACAGTTACAGACATTCAAAATACAATCGACAGTGCAAAAGAAGGAGAAATAATAAATCTTGGAGAAAACAAGGAATACAACCTGTACATGGAATCAGTTACAATCAACAAAAAGATAACCCTGACAGGAAAGAACGTTACACTAACAGCTCAAAGTACAAACGGCGCAATATCTATAAGAGGAGCCAATGACATTACAATAAAAGGATTGACATTCGTAAACCCCGTTGAGCTTCCGGACTATGGGAACAGGACATTTTCAGGAAAGGCGATATACACACAAAACGCCAAAAACATCCTAATCGATGATTGCAAATTCGTTAATTACGCATACGGCGTTGAAATGTATTCAACACAGTCATCAGCCGTTAAAAACTCATGGTTCAATGGAGCAACCACTGCTGTCAAGTCATCCGAAACCGGAACCAAAGCAATCCAGCTTATGGGATCAAAAAATATTGAAATCATCAACAATACCTTCTACGGCCATATTCTTGACGGATTGAGCATTGCATCTGGATCCGGCAACATTTTAATTGAAAACAACACTTTCATAAACAACACCTATGCAATATTCTACGGAGGGGCTTCAACCGAAGGGTCAAAAATCAGAAATAACCGCTTCATTACCTGCGGAATGATAAACACAACATATTACAATTCATACTTTAAGCAGACTTTCAACGTAATCTACCAGAACCTTCCAGTCATCAGCCTTCAAAAGGCATCAAACAACATTGAGATAATCGGAAACGAATTTACAGTTAAAGACAATAACATGCTTATAATATCCGAAGCGGAAAACACCGCACACGGATATCCCTCATCTATCGGAGGCGTAAACATAACAGGCAATATTGTCAAAAAGGCTGACGAAAATGTTATTGGAAGCACAGTGACATTCTACTATCTGAATGTGTTGCAAAGCCTAGCATTAACCCCAACAGATGCAATCATTCTTAAAGACAATGATTTCACAGACATTGAAGACATAAACAATTTCCAATTGGATTTTGCATCAATCAAAAATGAAAACAATGACATCACAATACCTAAAGCGAAAACAGACACATATCTCACAGTCAGCTATGTCAAGGATGGAAGGATTGTCATTGCACTGTTTGACATTAACGGATACGAGCTAACAGGAAAATCCATCACATACACCGTTAACGGCGGTGAAAAGCAGACACTGACCACAGATGAGTATGGTCATGTCTACATTAACGGTTTGAGCGGAACAGTGAACATCAATGCTCAATTCCAGCAAAGCGATGATTATTTCGCAAGCGAACTTTCAACAACTGTGCAGCTGAGCGTGACACAGATTCAAACTAAAATTACCGCACAGGCATTGAAAGTCAATGCGGTTTCAGCCAAAAGCACATACTACAAATTCACACTAAAAGACATTGATGGAAACCTATTGCCAAATGAGAATGTGAGCATAACATTCAACGGTAAAATATATCCTCTTACAACAGATTCCAATGGTATTGCAAGCTTTAAGATAAACACCCAGACTGCAGGAAAATACTCTGTCACACTGGCATTTTCAGGTGACGGAACATACAAAGGCACTTTGGCCATTTCAACAATAACCATCTCAAAACAGGCAACAAAACTGACTGTAGCTAAACAAACTTTCAAAAAATCAGCTACCAAAAAAGTGACTGCTGTTTTAAAGGACAACACCGGCAAAGTGATAAAATCCAAAAAGCTCACAATGAAAGTAAACGGAAAAACATACACTGCTAAAACAAATTCAAAAGGTATTGCAACATTTACCGTGAAAATCACCAAAGCAGGAACCTTCAGCGCAACAACCAAGTTTGCAGGAGATAACTGCTACACAGCAAAAAGCGTCAGCTCAAAAATTATAGTAAAATAACCACCGTGTTATTTTACATCTTTTTTTAAATCATATATCTCAAAAATGATTGAATTAAACTATTTTTAAAAAATAGTTAATTTAATAAATGTAGGGTTAAAATTAAACCCTAACAATTATTAATATTGGAAAACTAAATTTGAATTCCAATAAATTCCGATTCAAGTTTCCTTATGGAGGTGGATGATGGTTGAAATGCTTTCAGACTGCATTATTTTTTTAGCAGTCACTTATAACAAGCAATTAATCAGCTTATTATAAGATAAGCATTTTTGATGATATTGAATATGGAACAAAACAAGGTTATAGTTTTCAAGGCGAAGAGTCAATGAAAACGATTTTCTGATGAACTGGAATTTTAATTTGTGACATTTTTAAAACAGACAATACAATCTGAGTGAAACTCTCACCTAAATATTGCCCAAATAAACATTTTCAATTCCTTTTTCCAATGCAATTTCACGTGCTTTAAAAAGAATTTCCGGCCGTGTCGGTGATATGTCATTCATCTTATAGTAAGGAAATGCCCTTGAAAAATGTAAAGGAACTTCAGGACCCAATTCACTTACAACAAAATCACACAATTCTATAATTTCATCAATTGAATCGTTATAATCATCAATAATCAGGTTTGTTATCTCCAAATGTTTTCCTTCAAGATAGATTCGTCTGAGATTATCCAAAACAATGTCAATGTCAGCTCCGCAAACTTTTTTGTAGAAATCTTCAGACATGGATTTCAGGTCTATGTTGAATGCGTCTACAAAACCCAAAACCTCTTCAACGGACTTGTCGGAATAGTAGCCGTTGCTTACATAGATTACCTTAAGGTTTTCACGCCTTGCCAGAAGAGAGGTTTTTTTGGTGAAGGGCAAGTGTATCGTAGGTTCATTATAGGTCCAAGCAATTGACTTGCAATTATAATTAAGTGCATTTTCCACAATCGCTTCTGGTGTTATTTTAATACCTCTTGAATCCTTATCATATTCATGAGATATCATATAGTTCTGACAGTGCAAACATGTCATGTTACACCCAAAACCGCCTATGGAGTATGTTAATGTGCCCGGCAGGAAATGATTTAAAGGCTTTTTTTCAACAGGATCGGGACTTAGTGATGAAACAATACCATATGATTCATCAAAAAGCTCTCCGTTAATGTTTTTATGCTGTCTGCAAACTCCAACATTGCCGTCAGCAATCTTACAGTAGTTAGCACAGATCTCACATCTGATTTTTTGAGTCTTGGAACTTTTTTTGTATAAATCTCTACTCACTAACATAATGCTCATAGCCCCTGTTTTCAATCTCTTCTATAAAACCGTTTTCCAATGCCAACTCCACAACATCAGAGTCTGTAACTTCACCTATAACCTTATAATCTATTGGCAATTTTTCTAAATTATCCTTTGAAATTGTAAAAAGCAGTTCAAAATCCTCTCCAACATGAAGTATCAGGTCCAGATAATCCAAATTGAGTTTTTCTGAAATTTCCTTATACTCATCGGAAATGTTTAAAAACTCCTCATAAATCATAAATCCTATGCCATCCTTTTTGATTTCATACAGTTCGCTTGCAAGACCGTCCGTTATGTCAGTCGCAGATGTGGCGAAATCCTTTAAAATCAAACCTTCCCTGATTCTGGCTTCAGGTTTCAGGGATTTTTTTGTATAAATGTTGTCTAAAGTCTCCATTTCAAAACCCAGTGCCGCAAGACCAATGTCGCCGGTTACGGCTATCAAATCACCAACATCATAAGTGTCTTTCATCAGCGGATTATCTGAAAGGCCAAAGGCGGTTCCTGAAATTATTATCTCATATGCCTCATTGGTGTCTCCCCCAATCAATGGAATAGAATAATGGTCACATGCGCTCAATACGCCTTTGATGATTTGCTTGAATGAATCCACTTCCAGATCCTTTGGTATTGCAAGTGACAATAAAAATCCCAAAGGCTCGGCCCCCATAGCCGCAAGGTCACTTACGTTGACTGTGACGGATTTGAAACCCATGTCAAAATAGGACATGTTTTTAGGAAAGTGCCTTGACTGAATCAGCATGTCACATGTTGAAATCAGATTGGAATCATTTAATGTGGTGATTGCAGTATCATCCGGTGTTATATCCTTTGAATTGGCAATAATATATTTTACCAATTCCTTTTCACCAATGTCAGAGACTTTTAGGGTCATGAATATTAATATGAATTTTAAAATAAATATAGTTTAAGAAAAAAAGAGAAATCTATAAATTTTATTAAAAAAAAGAAATTAGAAAGGATAATGGGTCCTTTCTTATTTAATTGTTATTTTTACGGATTTTGTGGTTGTTTTGTAAGTACTGTCTTCTTTTGTTGTAATCTTAGCCGTGTATTTACCTTTTTTGGTTAGTTTAAGGTTGAATGTTGCTTGACCTTTTGAATTGATTTTAGCGTTGTAAACTTTGCCGTTTATGGAAAGTGTTACTTTTAAACCAGATCTTAAGTGTGCTTTACCGTCTAGTGAAGAACCGACAATAGTTGATAATGTTACTGTGTATTTTTTGGTTTTTGCACTAGCTTTGTAGGTTTTTGCACTGGCTTTGATTGTTAATGGTTTTTTAGCTAAGTCAATACATGCAACAGCGAAAGTACTTGTGTAGTTTTCGTTTCCACCGAAAGATAAAGCAAGAGTATATCTTCCTGCTTTAATCATATCTAAGTGATATGGATTGAAACTGCCGTCTGCCTGGGTTGTTCTGTTGTAAATCTTGTTGTTTACAGCAAATTGAATAGGAACATTTGCAATTTGATTGCCGTTAATGTCAAGTAATTGAGTTGCATAAATCATACCTTTCTCACCTGCCTTAGTATCAACAGCATAACCTGTAATGGTAATTGAGTTACCAGTAATGTTGAATCTAGATTCAATTGGTATAGGAACGACAGGTACAGTATTATTGGTATAAACAACAGCAGTACCATTGACATACTCAATAGGATATTCAACACCATCAACAACAACAGTTTTAGTCTTATTAGATAAAGATTCTTCTAATTGTTGAGTTAAATCATCAATCTTAGCATTAGCAACATCCAATTCATCAGCTAATTTAGTAGCATTAGCCTTAGCATCATTTAATTGAGAAGTTAAATTATCAATTT
>CAZQWN010000025.1:23017-24172 GCA_964596915.1 uncultured Methanobrevibacter sp. | reverse complement strand
GGGGTGGTGCTGTTTATGTTTACGATGATGTTAATTTAACAGATTGTAATTTCACTAAAAACAATGCAACTGAAGGTGGAGCAGTACATATTGATAATGATTTATCAAATTCTCAAATCAGTTCCACTTTCATCAACAATAGTGCAAAAAATGGTGGTGCAATATACTTCAACGGTGAAGTCAATAACGCTACAATTGCTGGCTCTTTTAAAGAAAATGTTGCTGAAAGAGCTGGAGGGGCAATATATGTCCGTGGACAGTCAAGAAACAGTAATTATTCCGCTGAATTCTATGAAAATAAAGGAAGACAAGCAAGTGGAGGAGCAATATTTTTCACTAACTTGGCTGAAAACAACACTTTTGAAAGCACTTTTACCAACAATTACGCACTTTATGGTGGTGCAGTCTTTTTCTACAAAAATGCAAACTACAATAAATTTAACTCTGACTTCACATCCAATGTAGCTAAATCATGTGGAGGTGCAATGTTTTTCTACAGCACTACTGACAACAATAACTTTACAGGCAATTACATTAATAACACTGCTTTAGGCCAGGTTGACCCTAGTGTTGGAAACGGTGGAGCAATAACATTTAAAAACACCTCAACAAATTCAATATTCACATGTGATTTCATAAACAACACAGCCAACCTGAATGGTGGTGGAGTAAACTATCGTCAAACTCCTTACAACATAACTTTCAACGGTAATTTCATAAACAATACCTCACCTAGAGGTGGAGGAGTTAATTTCTTTGAAAGCTTTGAAAATGTAATTTTCAATGCTGAATTTATTGCCAATTCAGCTGTTAACGGTGGTGCAATAGCAGCTGTTAAGGGTATTATCAAGGATGTTTCATTTAAGGATAATCATGCCGAATTTGGTGGTGCTGTTTATCTCGCTGAATCCGGTGAGATTATGAATTGTATTTTCACAGACAATGCTGCAAATGAGGATGGTGGTGCAATTTACTTCAATAGTTCTGGCACTGTTGAAAATTGTAATTTTACTGATAATTCTGCTAGTTATGGTGGTGCAGTTTACTTCATTGGTAATGGTGAAGTGACAGATTGTAATTTTGCTGATAACGCTGCAAACCGTAGTGGCGGTGCTATCTGGATGTTTTCAGGTATTGTGACAGATTGTGATTTTG
>CAZQWN010000025.1:0-22917 GCA_964596915.1 uncultured Methanobrevibacter sp. | reverse complement strand
CGTAGTGGCGGTGCTATCTGGATGTTTTCAGGTATTGTGACAGATTGTGATTTTGAGGGTAACACTGCAACCCGTGATGGCGGTGCTATCAAGATCTATTCAGGTACTGTGACAGATTGTAATTTTGCGGGTAACACTGCAACCCGTGATGGTGGTGCAGTTTTCTTTAAAGAAAATGGTAGTGTGGAAAACTGTAATTTCACAGCCAATACTGCAATCGAAAATGGTGGTGCTCTTTATTTAAACAATGAAAGTAGCGTAATCAATTGTAATTTCAATGGTAATTCTGCATCTGTTCATGGTGGTGCAGTTGACATTTGCTCAGGTAATATTGTGAATTGTAACTTTAAAAACAACACTGTATCCACTCTGGGTGGAGCGGTTTATTCCTATGCTCAATGTATTATAAGTGATTGTAACTTCACTGAAAACAAGGCAACAGGTGATGACAGTTGCGGTGGTGCAGTTTACTTAAACAATGAAAGCAGTGTAATCAATTGTAATTTCAGTGATAATTCTGCTGCTGTTCATGGCGGCGCAGTTGATATTTATTCAGGTAATATTGTAGGTTGTAGCTTTAACAGCAACACGGTATCTGCTATGGGTGGAGCGGTTTATTCTTATGATCAATCTAATATAATCTATTGTAACTTCACAGACAACAAAGCGGACAATAGTGCTGGAGCATTAGCACTTAACGGTGATACAAAAGTCACTAACTCCAACTTCAAAAACAATGTAGCAGGTGACGGCAGCAATGATATAGTCACAACCAATAATGGAACAGTAAACCTTGAAAATGTATCTCCTGAAAATATAACTCCACTGACTCATGTTGATCTGGACATATTGGTAAACAATGTTACATATCCAAACACAGTTGAAATAAAAGTTAATGTAACAGAAAACCACAAGGAGTTAAATGAGGGATCAGTATATGCTGTAATCAACAATAAAACCTACACTGCCGATGTTGTTAACGGCACTGCAACAATCAAAATCTCCGGTCTGGGTGCTGGCGATTACAATGATGTCAAAGTGACCTACAACGGAAGTGAAAAATACACCAGGAGTTTTCAGCTGGCAAACTTCACAGTTTTAAAACCGGGCACTGCAATCACAGCAGCAGCTAAAACTTATGTGATAAACTACGGTGGAAAATACTCAATAACCCTTAAAGACAGTGAGGGCAAAGTTGTTGCTGGAAAAACCCTTACTCTTACAATCAATGGTAAAACATATAAAGCAACAACTAATGCTAAAGGTGTTGCAACTTTCAAGCTGACCAAGGCAATTCTGAAATCTGCAGGCACCAAGAAAGTGACAGTTAAATTTGCAGGCGATAAAAACTATGGCAGTTCCACTAAAACTGTTAAACTAACAGTTAAAAAAGAGGCCACAAAAATACTAAAAGCCAAAAAGACCTACAAATTCAAAAAGTCCAAAAAGACCAAAAACATAAAAGTTACTTTGAAAAACAGCAAAAACAAAGTCATGAAAAAGGTTAAGGTGACCATCAAATTAACCGGTAAAAAAATCAAAGGCAAAAAAACAATCACTGCCAAAACCAACAAAAAAGGTGTTGTAACCTTCAAGCTTGGCAAAAAACTAACCAAGAAAACCAAGGTAAAATATACCATAACCTACAAGGGCAACTCCTACTACAACAAAGTAACTAAAAAAGGAAAAATTATCATTAAATAATATGGAAATTTATTATTTTCCATATTCCTATTTTTTTTACCTGTTTTTCATTAAATATAAGTCCCTGTTCGTGTCAATATTTTAAAAACAATTTTTTTTAACTGTCATTTGATAAAGTGTTTTTAACATTAACGGATAGGGTATTGAAAATTAATTTGCTTTCAAACCTTGCATATATCATTGTTGGTGGTAATGTAAATTACAGGTTTATTGTCATATTTGGAGCTTATAGATTTTTCTTTTAAAATTTTGTGTTCTTGAATTTTAAAATTTACTTAGCTTTATCAAATTTATCTAATAATATATCAATGTGTTGTTTAAAAACCAACATATATATAAATATTAAAAATGTCAGGGGAAAAACAAAATAAAACCACAGCAGGTGATAAAATCATCTACAAGGTAAAAACACCAAACTGGTGGTCTATTATTATAATGCCTGATAATATATTAATTGATAATTATCATGTAGGTAAGGCGCATATTCATCCCGACCCTCAAAATAATGCCTATAGAGTTGAATTGTCTCTCCAAGACTGTGAAAAAATTTATGAATTGATTATATATTACTTAAATGTTTCAAATGAATTTGACATTGAAGAGTTAATGGAGGTGTTAAAATGATTATTACTTTAGTTAAAAAGCAAAATGGCCATGAATTCATTCGTGAAATGGAAGAAACTTACAAGTCCATCAGTGAATTAGAAAAACTATTTAAACGAACCAATAATTGAAAATGTATGTTGATTTGGAAAATTGGAAATATTACAAGCAAAATCCCGATGTAATGATTGAAACAACAGAAAGTCTTGTTACAAATAAATTATCATTATCTGACTTGGATTTAATTATATTGAATACCATCAAACATGAAAAACCAAGAAGCATAAGGGATCTTGCTAAAAAAATCAATAAGGATGTAAGCAATATTCAGCCAAAAGTTAAAAAATTGGAAGAGGATGGGTTTATAAAATTTGAAAATGGCATTAAAAATAGTAAAGTACCTTATCTGACCTTTGATGAAATTAAATTGGAAATTTAAATTCAAATCTAGGAAAAATTAAAAAAATGATATTGGTTTCGTTAAGGTTTAAACTAGAACGCTTAAGACAACATATGGGAAAATACATGCAATAATAAATAAAGCAATTCCTAAACCTAGTTTAGGTTTATCTTCATCTAATGCTCCAGAAATAATTAATAAAATTCCGAAAAATCCGCAAATCACTGGTAAAATATGAGAAAATACTGTTGTTCCAACCATTGCCATTTTTAATCACTATTATAATTTACTTCTTTTAATTATATAAATATAACTTAATTTCAGTTTATAATTTATAGCTTATAATTTAAATAACTTTTTTATTGTATTATGAACAAAATTAAAGCTATGAGAATTGACGTACATCATCATCACAAAAAGGCCGGAGAAAATTTAGCCTTTGTTTTTTTCATGAATCTGGCATTCAATATAATTGTCATAATCGGAGGTCTTGCAACCAACAGTGTTGCGATTTTGGCCGACTGCATTCATGATATGGCGGACACAATTTCAATTGCAATAGCATGGATTCTGGAGCATGTCGCACAAAGGGATTCAACAGACAATTACTCCTATGGTTATCAGAGATTTTCCATTTTAGGAGCGGTCTTGACATCTGTTTTTGTAATAGCTCTTGCATTTGTCATTCTTTCAGAGGCGATACCTAGACTTTTTGCTCCCGAAGGCGTTGACGCTGGAGGGATGCTTATAATAGCAATCATTGGAATCGTATTCAAATCACTGTCCGTTCACCGTCTTCATGGCGGTGAAACATTCAATGAAAAGGCAATCTTTTTCCATCAGTTAGGTGACATTTTTGAATGGTTGGCAATTCTTGCATTGAGTTTGATTTTACTTGTTTGGGATGGTGCGGCTTATCTTGATCCATTCGTTTCAATAGGCATTGCCCTGTGGTTGATATTCAATCTTGGAAGAAACCTCTACCGGGCAATTGAGGTCCTGCTTCAAAAGACTCCTGACTATTTTGATGTTGAGAAGTTCAAAGGACAAATCCTTGCAATAGATGGTGTAAACGGCATTGATGATTTTCATATCTGGTCACTTGATGGAATAGATTCAGTAATGACTCTTAAAGTTGACGTTGACTTTGGAAAAAATGTGGAAATGATTAAAAAGGAAATCTATGAGATTTCACATGAGTACCACATTGTTGATATTACAGTTGAATTGGGATAGGTTAAAACTCATTATTTTAAGTTATTTGAAAACAAAGTATTATTATGACACTGGTTATCTTAGGTCCTGTAACTCAGGATATTATAAGGATTGGCGATGATGAGTCCTACAAGGTAGGTGGGGCGACTTATTATCAGAGTTTTGTTTTTGAGGAATTTTACAAGGATTACCTAGCTATTGTAAACTGTTCGGATGAAAATCTGGTCAATGACTTTCCTGATTTGTCAAAGGTTAAAGTAATCAGAAAGAAGGATACTCATTTTTTCATAAATGACTATCCTGACGCAGACAATTTAAATGTCCGCCATCAGGTGAGTAATTTTGCAGATATTCCAATTTTAAAAAGTGATTTGGAAGATATGCTGCCGGAGGAAATTGACGGCTTTGTTTTAAATCCCCTTAACCGTAATGACTTTCCAGCTGAAACAGTTGAATATCTCAAAAGTTTCAACGTTCCGATATTTTTATCACTGCAGGGTTTTTTGAGAATTCCTTCAGATGAACTAAATGGAAATTACACAATCAGATTAGATAACTTTGATAATTTAAGTGATGTTTTATCATGCGTTAATATCATATTTATGGATGAGGCAGAAGCAAACATCATTGGCATGGACTATGATGTAGATGAGATGGTTATAACTGATGGAAGTAATGGGTCTAGAATAATTGGTGACGGTGAAATTAAAATAGATGCAGTAAAATGTGATAATGTTGTTGATACTACAGGTTGTGGCGATACATATATGGCTGCATATATAGTTAAAAAATTAGCTTCAGAATCGTCTGAAAGTGCAGGTAACTTTGCATCATTGATTGCCAGTCAAAAAATAGAAAGTTTTGGTCATTATACTAAAAACAAATAAATAATTTTTAGAAATATTTTAAATCTCTTTTTTAAAATATTCATTTTTAATTTTTACTTAATTTTAATTAAATTTACATTATTTAGAAAACTTTATTAATTAATATGATTATAATTATATATGAATTTCTGAATTTTTTTTACACTATAAAGGGTCATCATGTTAAACAAATCAACTAATTTAATTGAAAAGGAATTTAAGAATTTACGCAGGGAGCTATTGGACTTAACATTGAGAAACCAGCTTCTTAACTTTAAATCAAGAGCTAAAACAATCACCATAGTAAATCAGTCCCCAGTAAATCTTTTCCAAACTTTAGTCCTGCAAGACAGTAAAATGTATTTTGTAGCAAACAAGAAGGACAAAAAGGAAGACAAGTCTTCAGTTTGGGATCACATTCCATTTGATTTTTCTAAGTTTTCAGAAGGAGATAGAAAACTCGCCACTGACTTGACCCCAAAGGAACTTCAAAAAAGATTATACTACATTAACAACCAGGCAAAGACAATGCTTCAGGAGCAGGGTTACAACATTTTATATCTTGCTGTGGGATTTTTGGAATGGAAGGACAAATCCAAACCAAGGCAAAAAAACAATGCTCCACTTGTCTTGATTCCTGTTGCAATGGAGAGAAAAAAGGTCGGTGAGTCATTCAACCTCGAATGGACGGGCGAAGATATCCAGACTAACATTTCACTTAAGGCAAAACTGCTGGAAGCAGGTATTGAACTTCCTGACTTTGAATTTAAAAGATATGGTGAGGTTATTGACCATTATATTGCAAGTGTTCGCCGTGCAGTGTCACGAATGGACGGATGGGAAGTGAACAATAACGTTGCTTTAGGTTTCTTTAGTTTTACAAAATTCGTAATGTATAATGACTTGAACCCTGAAGCTTGGGCTGATAACGTTGATTTGACCAAAAATGAATTGATTCAGGCTATTTTCAACCCTGCAAAAAACGATCAGGAAGCATTTAAAGAAGAGGATATTGACTCTCAATTGGAATACAGAACCATGTATCAGGTACTTGATGCGGATTCATCCCAGATTGCAGCTATCGAGGACGTTAAAGCGGGACGTAATCTCGTTGTGGAAGGACCCCCTGGAACCGGTAAATCACAAACTATCGTAAACCTTATAGCTGAACTTTTGGCCGAAGGAAAATCAGTTTTATTCGTTTCAGAAAAAATGGCGGCATTGGATGTTGTAAAGGACAGGCTGACCGGTGTTGGACTTGGTAAATTTGTTTTAGAACTTCATTCTCATAAAACAAGACGTAAAAAATTCCTGAAAGACCTTCAAAAGGCGACAAATGTACGTGCCCAGGAACCATTAAACATTGACCAGACAATCCGTAAACTGGAAACTCTGCGCCGTCAACTTGATGATTACTCTCAAATTATTCACAAACCCGTATTTGCTGTAAATCTTTCAGCATTTCAACTCTACGGTATGAAAGAATCTGCTGATGATCACTTTGCAAGAAAAGATGCACTTATGCCGTTGGTCAGGTTTGAAAGCCCTGAAACTGTCACGCTGAAAGATTTGGATGACATGAAAATCGCTTTGGAAAATCTGGCTGAACTCTATCAGACAATATCAAAGGAAAATCCATGGAGCAAATGCTCACCTAAAAGTCTGCTTCCGGCAGATTTAAGGGAAATTGAGATGCTTATAAATGATTCTCTTCATGCATTGGACAACTTCCTTGTGGAACGTGGAAGGGTCTATGACATTTATGGAATAAAAAAACCAGATACATTGAATGAATTCCAGAATTCACTTTCAGCATTTGAAATCATCAAATCACAGAATGCTGAACTTATTGATGGTAGTATCCTAAAGTCAGGTGCATGGAACAACAACAACGATGATGCTTATTTATTAATCAGGGAACTTGAGAAATATCAAAAGTATGCTCCGGCTTTGGATAAATTCAATCAAAGTATTTATCAGGCAGACATTGACAGGATTATCTATGAACTGCAGCAGCTTTCCCATAAACGGTTCCGTTTCTTCAATGCAAACCAGCATGTAGAACTTGTTCAGAGATATTACTCCGTTCCGGTAACCGGAAGCATTGATGATATCATTCGTGAGCTAAAACAGGCAAAGGCAATTATCAAAATCAGAAAGAATCTGGAAGCAAACAATGCCTTAGGTCAAAAGTATTATGGAGGGTACTGGCATCTGAATGCAGATCCAAATGACCTGAATGCTATTGCAAGCTGGATGCATGAATTCACAGCTCTCGTTCGTGACGGAACATTTTCACAAAATACAATAGAACTCATGAGTAAGGATTTATTTGATATCAAGCCTGAAAGGGACCTTGCCGAATACATTGATGCAGGTGAAGAGTTTGTAAAGGTATTGTCAAGATTAAAAGATAAGCTAAACCCTAGAAGCAAGCTGATTTTCAAAAGGGAAACAGGCGACGTGCCGTTTGAAGCATGGCAGGAACAGCTGTATAATTGGAGAGGGCAGCTATCAAGTCTTCACTTATGGTCACAATACTTGAATACCAAAAATGCACTGGAAACATCCAATGCAAAAATGTTTGTTGACTCAATTGAAAAGAGAAACATCAAAAAGGATGATATTGAAGCATTGGTTGATGGAAACTTTGCAGATTCACTTTTAAACATATTATTTGTAGAAAACCATGAACTGGCCACATTTGTAGGTGAACTTCAAGAAAACAGAATCCGTGAATTCAAGGATTTGGACAAAAAGATATTGACACTGAACCGTAAGAGGATTTTTCATAAGCTGAACAGCAACATTCCGAAAATCTTCGGCGGAACAGAAAACCCTCAGGCAAAAATACTTGCAGGTGAATTCACACGTAAAAGCGGACACATGCCTGTTAGAAAACTCCTTGAAAAAGCCGGAGGAATGATTAAGCAAATCAAACCATGTTTTATGATGTCTCCACTGTCAATTGCACAGTACTTGGATCCGACAAATGAGGAACTTCAGTTTGATGTCGTTATTTTCGACGAAGCAAGTCAGGTAAAACCTGAAGATGCATTAGGCGCATTCATGAGAGGAAAAACCGCAGTGGTTATGGGAGATACCCAACAATTGCCTCCTACTTCATTTTTCGACCAGATGTCAGATGCCGAAAGCGATGAAGAGGAAGCTACATCATTGGATATGGAAAGTATTCTCCATTTATGTAAATTGTCATTTCCAGTAAAAATGCTTAAATGGCACTACCGTTCACGCCATGAATCACTGATTACGGTGTCAAACCGTGAATTCTATGACAATGACCTGCTGGTATACCCATCCCCGTCACATTCAGACCCTGAACTTGGATTGAAATTCCGTTACAATCCAAATACTCAATATTTAAGAGGAGCATCTTCCAAAAACCCTCTTGAAGCGGAAGATGTGGTGGAAGAGATATTCAATCACTTTGAAAAATACGGAGATGCCAAAAGTTTAGGTGTTGGTACATTTTCCGTTGCCCAAAAAAATGCAATTCTGGAAGCATTGGAGGTAAAACGTAAGGAAAGGCCTGAATTCGAGCCGTTATTTTCAGATAATAAAGAGGAAAGATTCTTCGTAAAAAACCTTGAAACAATCCAGGGTGATGAACGTGATGTTATTTTAATAAGTGTAGGATACGGTTTTGACCAGGACGGAAAGATGTCCCTGAACTTCGGTCCGCTAAACCAGGACGGAGGGGAGAGAAGATTAAACGTACTGATTACCCGTGCAAGGGAAAAATGTGTGGTATTTTCAAACTTTAAGGCTTATGATATGAACTTGACCGCAAATCCACCATACGGTGTAAAATCCCTGAAAGAATTCCTTGAATATGCCGAAAACCTGACTTTAGGAACTCAGGGGGCTGATGCACACACAAAAGAACCGTTTGAAGATGCAATCGCAAGCTTTTTGGAGGAAAACGGTTATACAGTTGACAGACAAATTGGTTGTGCGGGATTCAGGGTGGATTTAGCTATTGTTGATGATGAAAATCCTGGAAAATACATTTTGGGAATCACAACTGATGGAAAAATGTATTCTTCAAGTAAAGTTGCCCGTGACAGGGACAGGCTTCGTGAACAGGTATTGACTGGTTTAGGATGGAAGCTTTATCACCTATGGTCAACTGACTGGTATAGAAATCGTGACTTGGGACGTAAGAAACTTCTTGAAAATGTTGAAAAGTCAATCAAGGAATCTCGTGAAGAGGAAAGGCGCAGATCTGAAGAAGAAAAAAAGCTGGCAGAAAAAAGAAGATTGGAAGCCGAGAAAAAGGCAGAGGAATTGCGCTTGGCACGTGAAAAAGAAGAAAAGGAACGCGCTGAAAAAGAGGCCGCTGAAAAAGAAATCAATGCAGAAGACATAGGTCCAAGCGATTTTGTTGAAGTTGAAAAAGCTGATGATGGCGAATTTTTAGAAAAACCGATTGATGTGTCTGAAATCAATCCTGAAGATTTCTTTGGAGAAGATGAAAAAACAACATCTAATCCGATAAATGAGGATAACACTGCTCAAAAGGAAACTCCATCCGAGTTTGTTGTAGTTGATACTCCTGATGAAGATGTTAAATATGAGGAAACTCCATCAGAATTTGTTTCTTTTGATGATGATAATTTAAATATTGGCTCTGAAGTTAAGCATGAGGATATTCCTTCTGAAAGTAATGTTGAACCTTCTGAAAGTAATGTTGAACCTTCTGAAAGTAATGTTGAACCTTCTGTTAATGATGCAAATGATGTTGAATCGTCTGATATTGATGTTTCTGACGATTTGCAAGACACTAATTTAAATAGCGGTTCTGAAGTTAAATCTGATGATATAATTATAGATAATGAAATTGATGTTGAATCATCAGAGGTTAATGTTGATGATTCTGTCAATGAAGAGATAATTAAAAAATCTCCTCAAAAGGATGTTGAAACTCCAATTGATGAAGAAATCCAGGCAGATGAATCAGATGATGATGATAAGGAGGTTTGGGAAGCTGAAGATGAAACAGCCACACAAAATGATGATGCTGAAGTTTGGGAAGAGGATGAGGGAGTTTCACCTGAAGACAATGCTGAAGTTTGGGAAGATGATGCAGATTATGCTGATGATGACAAATCCGAATCAAGATCATTTAAGGAAATAATCAAATCATTTATTAAACATGATGATGGTGATGATGAAAGTTCATCCAAAGCTTCATTTTTCCAATCATTCAAGACTGTAAAAGATTTTAATGATGATTCAGATATGAAAGATGAAATTGAAGATGATATAAATGATAAATCTTCAGTTGAAAATCATTTTGAAGACGATAAGGTTGATTTAGGTTCTGATGATGATTATATTTATGTTGACCACTCAAACGATGAATCACATGAAGAATTTCAAGAGTCAACAAAGCCTGACATTGAAGATTACGTCACCAAAGAAGATGCAGACCACTCCTATGAAGATGACATCATTGTTGATAAATCACCTGAAAATGATGATTTTAAAGAAAATAACATTAAAAAACCAGTTTTCAGCAATAAGATTAATATAGAATCAGATAAACCTTCAAAAGATGATGAAATCAATGAAAATCATGTTGATATTGGTGAAGAAGTATCTGAAAATCATAATGTTGATGATGATGTTGTCTTTGAAGACAATATAAAGTCAGATGACGATAATGTTGATTTGGGTTCTGATGATGATTATATTTATGTTGACCACACTAACGATGATGTTGCTGGGGAACATGAAGAAGATTCTGAAGATGCAATCTTTGATGAAAAACCTCAAAAAGAAGCTAAACTCAAAAATAAATCCAGAAGGTCTAATTTTGTAAAAACAATTATTTCTGATGTGGTTGGTGGTGAATCCAAGTTAGAACCTGAAGAAATAGAAACAGTGCATGGTGAAATCATTGAGGAAGATGAGGTTCCGCTCCACAAGCCTGCTCCTAAAGATGAGTATGTTATCGAAGCGGAAATTGTAAACGGGGATTATGATTCTCAAAATCTGGAAAAGCCAACTCCTAAAGATGATTATTTTGAAGAGGATGAAGAACTTAACATTTTCACAGATGAGCTTCCGGATTTAAGTCATGATGAGTATGATGAAATTCATGAAGAGGCTACAAACGTAATTGATAAAGCTATGGATGAATTTATGGATGAAGTATTTGATAAGGGGGATGTCCATGATTCATTTGAGGAAAAAATTAGGGATCAATTTGTTGATGAAGAAATTATTGATATCAAATCCGAAAATGTTGTAAAAGATTATCAGTCAGATGACATTGGCATTAACGATTCTATTGTTAATGAAGAATTTATAGGGTCTTCAAATGACACTAGCAGTTCTGATGTTGATGTGAAAGAATCTTCAGGTGATTTTACAGACATTAACGTTCAAGATAATGAAATGGAAAATGAAATAATTGAAGATAACGGTTCAAATAGTTCAGATGCTCATGACATTAATGATAAGGAACCTGTTGGCGAGAGTGCATCCAGTGATGAGGTAATTTACTTTAAGGGTGCAAATGATGTAACAAATCCATTGAGAAAAAATAATGTTTACTATAAAAATGAACATAAAAAATCACTAAAGGACTCTATTAAAGGAATTAAAAAAGACATGCAGTACATTAACAAGTCCCTGAATGAAATTGAAAACCCTACACAAATAGATTATGTTTCTGTAGTTGACAGAACTGAGGAATATGATCCGAACGATTATTTATCAAGGTCTGGTGATGATGATTCCGATAAGATAATCCAAATGGAAGAGGAAATGACCTTTGCAGAAAAAGAAGAGAAACGAATTAAAAAAGAATTTGCAGAAGAAAAATATGATAATAACATTCCAAATGATGATGTTATTGTGACTGTCAATAATCCTCAAGTCCGTGAAGAGCTAAAAGACCAAGCATTGGAAAACATCATCCAAACAGCAAATGATGATTACAAGGAAATTGAAAAGGAAAGATTCAGAAATGAAAATCACTTAAAGGCATTTGACGATAAAAAGCTTCCTGGCAAAAGAAAGCTTGAGGATGAAATAATTGACTATGCTCAGGCTTCAGACTTTGGTTTGACACCTCAAAATGACTTATATTCAATGCCTATTTCCAAAGTGGCTGAATCTGTCAATGCAATTGTCGATATTGAAGGACCGATTCATGTTAAGGAAGTGACCCGCAGGGTTAAGGATAGCTGTAATATTAAAAGGGCAGGTTCTAACTTGAAAAAGACTGTAAACCTCGCTATCAATGAAGCTGAAAATTCTGGAGACATTATAAAGATTGGTGATTTCTTATATGGTGCTTCAAACAATAATGTTGTTGTCAGGAAAAGAAATAAACCTAATATTGAGTTAATATCAGATGAGGAGATTGCAAAAAGCATAGAACTGGTACTGCTTCACAAGGATAATGTTTCAACAAAACAGATTGCAAAAGAGGCTTCACGCAATTTCGGATTCAAATCCACTTCCAAAAAGACAGCTGCCCGTATCAACAGTGTCTTGGATTTGATGATTGCAAATAATAATGTAAAGATTGTCAACGATTATGTTGAACTTAACTAGGTGAGGCCATGTCAACAAAGGTAAAATCTCCCGATAACCTGCCGAATAAGCCAGGCGTTTACATTATGCGTGATGCATCAGACACCATCATTTACATAGGCAAGGCAAAGAATCTCATAAAAAGAGTCAAATCTTATTTTAGGGAAAAGCTTGACAGACCAAAGACTCAAATATTGATGAGTCATTTTGATAGTTTGGAGTATATCGTAACCAATTCCGAAAAGGAAGCTTTGATTCTAGAGGCCACTCTAATCAAAAAGCATAGTCCAAGGTATAATGTTCAGCTTAAGGATGACAAGAGATATCCTTACGTTAAAATCACTGATGAGAAGTTTCCCCGTTTGGTTATTACAAGAAACGTTACTAAAAACGGTATTTATTACGGTCCGTTTACCGATGTGGGTTCAGTCAGGCAAACTGTGAAGTTTTTAAAGTCACTGTTTAAGATAAGGACTTGCCGCAATATGAACGGGCCTTGTCTAAACTGTCAGATTGATTTGTGTTATGCTCCATGTGTTGGCAAAATCTCTGAAAAGGAATATTCTGAAATAATCAATAAGATTGATTTGTTTTTCCAGGGTAAATATTCCACCATTGTCAAAAACCTAAAAAAGGAAATGATTGATGCTGCTGCTAATGAACAATACGAAAAGGCGGCGGTAATCAGAGATCAGATCACGTCAATTGAAGAGATTATGGAAAAGCAATTTGTGGATTTGGTTGACGATGATTTGGACCAGGACGTAATAGCCATAGCTCCCGGTGATGATGATGTTGTGGTTATCATCATGCCGATTCGTAACGGTAAGATTGTGGGGCGTGACGACTTTCTGATGAGTGCATCCCAATACGATTCATCATCAGAAATCATGTTTGCTTTTATTCAGCAGTATTATGGTTACAATAGGCATGTTCCAAAGCAGATTCTTTTGGATGAGGACATTGACGAAAAGCAGCTGTTGGAAGAGTGGCTGACTGATTTGAGAGGAAACAAGGTATCAATCAAGGTTCCTCAAAAGGGTGTCAAGGCACGTCTTGTTAAAATGGCCCGCAAAAATGCGGAAATCATCAAACATCAAAAGAAAAAGATGGAATCATCATTGATTGAGCTTAAAAAATACCTGAAGCTTGAAAAAATCCCTCATGTGATAGAAGGATATGACATAAGTAACATTTCAGGCAAGTTTGCAGTAGGTTCAAAGGTGTCATTTAAGGATGGAAAACCCAATAAAAAAATGTATAAACATTTCAAAATGGAAACTCCAGGACCGAACGATTTTGCAATGATGGAGGAATTGCTGACTCGCAGATTAAAAATGATAGACAGAGATCCTGAACCGGACCTTATAGTCATCGATGGTGGTAAGGGACAGCTGGGCATGGCATGTGGTGTTTTGGAAAAATTAAATCTTACTCATATTCCTGTTATTGGTCTTGCAAAAGAGTTTGAAGAGGTGTTTACTCCAAATTCTTCTCGCCCTATTATTATTCCAAAAAACAATCAGGCTTTATACTTGCTTCAGCAAGTGCGTGATGAATCTCACCGTTTTGCAATAACATATCACAGAAAGCTTCGCAGCAAAAATATATCTGCCTCTTCACTTGACGATATCGCTGGAATTGGTAAAAAGCGTAAGGTTAATCTTTTAAAGCAGTTTGGAACAATCGATAATATTAAAAATGCATCAGTTGAGGATTTAGCTAAAACGGAGGGTATGAATAAGAAAACGGCGGAAAATGTCTATAATTATTATCACTAAATTATAATTTTGTTTTAGTAAAAACAACTGATTTTCCATTAACTTTAAATATGAGTATTTTTAAATGTCTTTATTAAAGAATTTAAAGGAATTAAAGTTATGGTTAAATGTCCAAGATGCGGATACGAAAATGCATCCTCATCTGTATATTGTGATAACTGTGCCTATCTTCTTTCTGAAAAAAATAGTGCTAGGGTAGATAATGGCAGAAAACCCGGCAGGTGGAATGTGGGCATGGCTAAAAAGATTGTAATTGTTTTGGGTATAATCGTTATTGCATTGCTATTATTCTCTTTTATGTATAATAATTCACAGCCTTCTCAAAATGATTCATTAAATGTTATTTATGATGATGGAAGTCACCATCAGTCTTCTACTTATCCGTTCAAAGTTATTATCAAATGCGATGGTAATTGGCACGCTCAAATGGGTAATCCTGATTATCTTGTAGATAAATCCGATTCAGGTACAAAATCATATTCACTGGACTGCGCTGCTTGGGACGATGTTGAGATAACTGCTGAAAAATATAGTGGTGAAGGTGAACTTACTATTCAACTTTTAAGAAATGGTAAAGTTGTAGCTGAAAATTCAACTACAGACGGTTCGGATAGTGTTTCAATTTATTTTGACAGTTAGACTTGGCCGACAGCTTTTTCTAATAACTCTATCAGCTCTTCAGTTTTGTAGAGTCTAATTTCCTGTTCATCATTGCTTTTAAATATTTTGATAAATGTGATCATGTCACTGCATAACTGGTCATATTGGATATTTAGGGTGTTGAAGTTAGACAGTAGTGCAAATGCTTTTTGCTGGTCTAGTTTTGGGTCGTCAATTAAAATGCGTTCTATGTTTGCAAAATGTGTTTCAATCATTATTTTGTCTTGTTCTAATTTATCTAAATACTCTTGGATTTTATTTTCATTTGCCATTTTTATCACTTGTTTTTAAATATGTCAATTATAAAATATAAATAGTTTCATGGATATAATTGTATTATTGTAAAAGGGGCATTTATAATGATAAAAGTTGAAAATGTAAGTAAAGATTATGAACTAGATGACGGAACTAAAGTTACTGCTCTTAAGGATGTTAGTTTTGAAGTTGGAGAAGGTGAAATTTTAGGAATTATGGGAAAAAGCGGTTCCGGTAAGACTACACTTTTAAGGGCTTTAAGAGGAGTGGAACACATTGATGCAGGAAGCATCACTGTCGGAAAAGTCACTGTTACAGGGGAATCTTCTCAATTTTATTACAACAATCTTAAAAAGGAAACTGCAATTCATCTTCAGAGGTCATTCGGGCTATGGCCGGATACAGTGCGTGAAAATGTATTGAGAAAATTATATGCCCGAAGATACTTTGATGAAGGAGATACTAATTTTGAAGTTGCGGAAAGTGAATTTGGTGAAGAGGCAGATGAGCTTTTGGAGCTTGTTTCACTTACTCACAAGGCTAATCATTACGCTTCCGTTTTGAGTGGTGGTGAAAAGCAAAGGCTTATTATGGCTCGTCAACTTGCAAAACAACCTAAAGCTTTACTTCTTGATGAACCAGCTACTATGGCATGCCCTAAAACAAAACAAGAAATCTTAGATGCTGTTAAAAAAATCAATGATGAATTGAATATCACTGTAATTGTTGTTTCCCACTTGCCTGATGTACAAAAATACTTGGCCGACAGGGTAATTTTACTTGAAGACGGTGAAATTGCTGATGAGGGAAATCCTGAAGAAATCTGTGACAAATTCATGGCAGACATGGAACCTGTTGTGGATATCGAAAATGTCGCAACCGACGAGGATGTCATTGACGTCAGGGATGTGAGCAAAAGATTCTATTTATTAACAGGTGGTGAAGTCCTTCAGATGGAAGACATTAACTTCAAGGTTCAAAATGAAAACATATTGAGCATTATAGGTCCGAGCGGTGCAGGAAAAACTGTCCTTTTAAGAATGCTCGGTGGACTTGACTATCCTGATGATGGGGATATCTTATATTACACTGATGGTGAATGGAGAGACATTGAGATTCCTGGAATGAGCCGTATGAAAATACGTTCAAAATTAGGATTCATGCACCAGGAATTTGCTTTAAGCCACTATGCAACAGTATTGAGCCAACTTGCAACCAGATTGGGCTATAAAAATCAAAACATTGTTAAACAAGCCCAAGAGCGAGCAAGAAAGATTGGTATTGGTGAGGAACTCCTCGACTCATTTTACTTATTGACAGATTTGCCTGAAACCGAGGCAAAACATCGTTTGGAACAGATTGGTTTGGATGCTGAAATCTTAAATGACCTGTTCCCAAGATTTCCTGAAACTGCTACAAAAGAAGCCGTTGCAGATATTTTCGAAAGTCTTGATTTGGATTTGGACATTATTCACAGAAGGTCATACGAATTGTCAGGAGGTCAGAAGGTGCGTGTAATGCTTGCATTGATTTTGGTATCAAGACCTAAATTCCTGCTTCTTGATGAACCGTTCGGTGATTTGGACCCTGTCACATTAAGGGACGTTACCAATTCACTTAAAAAGATTTCCAAAACCTATGGAATTACAATCGTAATGATTTCACACAACACTGACTTCATCAAGGAATTGTCCAACAGGGCGGTCTTTATGGATGACGGAAAAATCATTGATGACAGTGAAAACATCGATGAAATCGTTGACAACTTCATTGATTTCTGTCATGCAGACTACTTAAAAGGGGATTGCTGAATGTTTGATGTGATTATGGTTCCGGTTGACGGTTCTGAATATTCTTTCAAGGCTGCTGATGTTGCCATTGAAATAGCTCAGAAATTTTCATCAAAAATCGCTGCAGTTCATGTTTTGGAGGAATTTTCATTCAATAGCTATGATTCAGAGGAGGATTCCGGTGATGCTATTTTGGCAAAAATCACCAAAAAGGCTGGTGAAGTGGGTGTTGAGGTAACAGAACACTTGCTTACTGCAGATCCATTAAGGGATATGAGTTTCATTGTGGCTCAGACACGTGCTGATTTGGTTGTAATTCATACCCATGGGGCTAACAATAACAGATTTGTATCTTTTGAGGACAATGATATTTCAGATACTCAAATAGGGTCTGTTTCTGAAAGATTGTTAAGGACATGTGATGTCCCAGTATTATTGGTTAAATAATACATTATTCTTTTTATTTTCTTTTTTTATTCATTTCATTGCTTTTTTTACATAAACTTTTAAATATAATAAAAATCTAATTTATAATAACATAAATTGTTTATATTAAAGGAGATATTTTATGATTGTTAAAGATTGGTGCTCATTCTGCGGAGAATGTGCTGGAGTTTGTCCAAGAAATTTAATACAAGTGAGAGAATATGCTTTAGTGTTTGACGATGATGACTGTAAAGATTGTGATACATGCATAAAAGCATGTCCAATTGATGCTTTAGAAAAAGAGGAATGATTATATGATTGAAACTGATGTAATAGTAGTTGGATCAGGACCTGCAGGTTCTAGCGCAGCAAAACATGCTGCATTAGGTGGAGCAAAAGTAATTTTGATTGATAAAAAATCCGAAATTGGATCACCAAAAAGATGTGCAGAAGGAGTTTCAATTGAAGGGCTTGAAAAATTAGGAATCGAACCGTCCCCTCGTTGGGTAACTCAGGAAATTGAAGGAGTCAGATTACAAGCACCTGACGGAACTGACGTATGGTTAACTAAAGATGAAGTCCAATTGCCTGAAGCAGGTTATATATTAGAAAGAAAAGTATTTGATAAGCACATGGCAATGGATGCTGCTAGAGCAGGTGCAGAAATCAGAATCAAAACATTAGTCACAGGTGTTGAAAAAATTGAAAACGGTTATATAGTTAAAACCGAATGCATGGGTGAAAAAATTGACTATCAATGTAAAATCCTAATCGCTGCTGACGGTCCTGAAGGTCACGTTGCAAGATGGGCAGGTTTAAGACCGGCTGCAAAAGCAAAAGAAATGGAATCCGGTGTACAATATGAAATGTGTAATGTGGAATTTGAAAGACCTGGAGTTATTGAGTTCTACTTCGGATCATGCGCACCTGGTGGATATGTATGGATTTTCCCTAAAGGAGATGACATTGCAAATGTTGGTTTAGCAATATTGCCTTATAAAGCTGAAAAAACCGCAAAGGAATATTTGGATGACTTCATTGCAAAATGCCCATACACCCAAAACGCTCAGGCGGTTGAAATGAATGTCGGCGGAGACCCTGTTGGTGGTATGACCAAAAAATTATTCGATGACAACATTATGGTTGTTGGAGATGCAGCAGGACAAGTAAACCCATTGACTGGTGGAGGAATCATCTCAGGTATGACCGGTGGAATGTGCGCTGGTCAGGTGGCTGCTCAAGCAATCAAAGAGGACTGCTCTAAAAAATTCCTAAAACAATATGATAAAATGGCTCATGAGGAACTTGACCATGAAATCAAAAGATACAAAAAAGTGCAGGAATACCTTTTGACTTTATCTGATGAGGAACTTGATAGTATTGCACATGCTTTTGAAAATGAATCATTCGAAAAAATTTCTACCACTGAAATTGTTAAAAAACTAATTAAGATATCTCCAAAAGCATTACTCAAATTAGGTAAATTCGTATAGGTGTTAAGATGATTTTGGTTACTGGTGGGGCAGGTTACATAGGTGCTCATACAAATAAAGCATTGCATGCTGCAGGTTATGATACTGTTGTGGTCGATAACCTTTGCAAGGGTTATGAAAATTTTGTAAAATGGGGATTTTTTGAAGATTGCGACTTTGGTAGTGGCGATTTAAGAGAAGTCTTTAAAAACTATGATATCGATGGTGTAATACACTTTGCTGCTTTTTCATCAGTGGCAGAATCAGTTCAAATACCTCAAAAATACTTTAAAAACAATTATAAAAATACTCTGAATCTATTAAAAATCATGAGGGAATTTGGTGTTGACAAATTCATTTTATCCTCAACAGCTGCAGTATACGGAAATCCTAAAACTATACCAATTACGGAAGACAGTGAATTAAAACCGATCAATCCTTACGGACACTCTAAATTCATCACTGAAAAGGCTCTTGAAAGGGAAGCTGAAAAAGGTGATTTCAACTACGTGTCATTAAGATATTTCAATGCAGCGGGCTGTGATTTTGACGGTGAAATAGGTGAATTGCATGACCCTGAAACCCATCTGATTCCTTTGGTATTGGATGCGGCTATTGGGAAAAGAGACAGCATTTCTATCTTTGGTGATGATTACGATACTCCTGACGGAACCTGTATTCGTGATTATATTCATGTTAATGACTTGGCTGACGCACATATTAAGGCATATGAATATCTATGCAAAGAGCATGAATCAAATATCTTCAATTTAGGTAACGGCGAAGGTTATTCTGTTCGTGAAGTCATTGACATGTGCAAAAAGGTCACAGGACATGACTTCGAAGTCAAAATCGATGAGCGCCGTGAAGGTGATCCTGCTGTTTTGATTGCTGATTCAACCAAGATTCATGAAAAGCTGGGCTGGATTCCTCAATACGATTTGCAGCAAATTGTCGAGTCTGCCTGGAAGTGGCATGTAAAAATGAATAAAGTTTAGGTAATCTTCATGGAAAATGAAAAACACGAATCTAAAATTGATGTTAGAATAATAGTTCAGGATTTGAATATAGCACAGCTTGTCTCAAAGGCCGTAAATAATATTCAACTTGAAAGCGACTATAACATTATTGTCTCATCCATTATTCCCACTACTGAGTTAAGTATTGTTAAAAAGGTAGCTAGCGGTGCAGATATCTTATTGATTGGTGGTTATGGTCAGGATGAAACCTATAATATTCTTTTCAATGAATTAAAGACAGATTTTAATCATGTTGGATTATTTGACTATAACAACATTATTGTTGATGATGAGTCCGTTGATTTCAGATTGGCTGAAAAGGAGATTCTAAATTCAATAATACGGTCAACATTATCCTATTCTTTAAATCTAATCAACATCCACACTTTGGAAAATAAACTGATGAAAGTGACTCATAACTATAATAACTTATTGGATGATTACAATAAGCTGATAAAGGAAAGTGAAATTTTATCTCAGCAAAATAAAGAGCTGCTTGAAGATATTGAGGATGTAAAATCTGATTTTTCAGCTTTTAAATTGCGTTATGAGGACATATATTCTAAGGATATTTTAGAAATATTCAATCTTGAAGACCTTTGGCAGGAAACATTCAGGCAGGATTTGGCAGATGAGGAGAGAATTGTCATTGCTACAAACAAGTTCCGGCCTGAAAATATTATTGTTGGTCAAAATTATATTGCTGCAGAATCCAAATCAATGGCTGTTGAATGGTTGAATATTGTTAGAACTGCATTGATATTTGTAGATGATAATGCTGATGATTTAAAAAAGGAATTAAGTGAAACTACTGGTGAAAAAGTTCCGGAAGTTAAGGATGATTATGATGTTCCCAACACATTTGAAAATTTTTGGGATTAACTTATTTTGTCCGTTCACTTTCCACGCCACATAGTTGTAGTATAGAGTTTCATCATTGATTTTTAAATCTTAAAAACTGTTTTCATTTTTTTCATCAAATTTTGATATTGCTTCCTCAATTGTTAGAAATGGGGATAATCGAATGGGGTTTTCTTTTTTTTATTCATCTTGATGATTATAACTCACAAATCTCTTTTAACTATTCAATGTGTGAAAAATAGATTTCTTTGGAACTGGGGTCATGTTCATAATACTTTTTTGCTATGTTATCTTCAAACTCATGCATGAAATCAATAATTCTGTCTTTTTCTTTTAAAATCTTTTTAAGCTTGCAGCTTCAAATTCCTCCTGTAATCTGTTGGATTCAATATCATATCCTCAATTAATTATGGATTTATCAGTATTTACCTAAATTTTTAGTCAAATTTACATTACAAATTACAATTACGATTGGAGTGGTTGGTAAAATCGAATGAATGTTGATTATTTGAGCTGGGCTTGATGTATCTGGTGATATGATATTCACATTATTAAGGGATTTTTGGATAATATTGTTAAAACAATTATTATTTTATACTAGTTTTTAGATAATTATTACTATACTATTTTATAGGGAGTTTATAAATGCAAGGTGAAATGGAGGATAAGTGTGGTATTGTTGGAATTCATTGCAAGGATGAATCCAAAAATGTTGCATCTTTTGTTTATTATTGTTTGTATGCTTTACAGCACAGAGGTCAAGAATCAGCAGGTATTGCTACTTTTAATTCAGAAAATGGTTTAAATCACTATTGTGGAATGGGTCTAATTACTGACGTATTTAGTGATGATTTAATCCAAAGCCTACAAGGTAGTATGGCTATAGGGCATGTAAGATATTCTACTACTGGCCAATCAAAATTGGAAAATTCACAACCTTTTGTAACTGATTTTGGTGATGGATTTATTGCAATGGCTCACAATGGGGACATTGTTAACTCAGGTGAGTTAAAAAAAGAACTCATTGATGAAGGATTCTATTTCAAATCAGACAGTGATTCTGAAGTAATCTGTTATCTGCTTAAAAAAGAGCATCATGATAATGGTAAAAATGTTATTGATGCTATTGAGGAGGTATGTAAAAAATTAGTGGGGTCATATGCATTAACTATTTTGATTGATGGGGAGTTGTACGGTGTAAGGGGTCCTATGGGAATAAAACCTCTTGCTGTAGCAAAAAGGGATGATGAATTTATTTTGGCTTCTGAAACTGTCGCTTTTGATGTAATTAATGCTAAATATGTTAGAGATATTGTTCCGGGTGAAATCGTTTACTTTAAAAACGATGAAATTAACTCCCATATGATGGAAAGTGCAGGGAAATGCAAACTTTCACATTGTATGTTTGAATACGTCTACTTTGCAAGGCCTGACAGTACAATTGACGGCATTAACGTTTATGAAACCAGGTTGAATATCGGCCGCCAGTTACATGAATTATATCCGATTGATGCGGATGTTGTTATTCCTGTGCCTGATTCATCAATTCCTGCTGCAATTGGATATTCAAGAGCTTCAGGAATTCCATATGGTGAAGGATTAATCAAAAACAGGTATGTTGGAAGGACATTCATCATGCCGACTCAGGAAGAAAGGGAACTTGCAGTCAGACTAAAACTGAATCCTATTAAAAAGGCCATTAAAGGCAAAAAGATTATTTTGATTGATGATAGTATTGTAAGAGGAACTACTTCAAAACAATTGCTCGATCTTGTTAAAGAAGCAGAACCTGCTGAAATTCACTTTTTGGTAGGTTGTCCGCCTGTCGTTGCTCCATGTTATTATGGTGTGGCAATGGCAACCAAAAAGGAATTGATTGCCGCCAATTATTCTGTTGAAGAAATCCAACAACAGCTAAACATAGACTCTTTGGGTTACATTACTCTTCCGGCTTTAGTTAAAGCAATTGGAATGGATGAAGACAAGTTATGCTTAGGCTGTTTGAATGAGGAATATCCTACAGAAATTCCTGACGGGCTTGAAGCTGAAACCTATTATAAACCTTAGATGAATATGGTTGAACTGTTAGCTCCTGCCGGAAATTTCATTTCACTTCGTGCCGTTTTGGAAAATGGCGCTGATGCGGTTTACTTTGGCCTTGATGATTATAACATGCGAGCCAATGCCAAAAACTTTTCTTTAGGTGATTTAAGTCAGGTATCTAAAATAGCTGGCGAATATGGAGCTAAAACCTATTTATGCACTAATATTATTTTAAATGAAAAGCTCGCCAATG
>CAZQWN010000024.1:0-24428 GCA_964596915.1 uncultured Methanobrevibacter sp. | reverse complement strand
ATTAAATTATTTAAAATTAACTTTGGAAGAAAATGTTATCTTTTTAATTTTAAAATTTTTTCCTTAATGTTGTTTCTTTATTTTTTCTATTTTTAGATTGTTCAATTTCTATTTCTTTAAGTTTTTCGCTTTTAGATTTGATATTTTTAGATAATTCTTTTTTTATATGCTTCCTATCTAATGTTGGATTAACTACTATCTTTTTCAGAATATCTTTACCCTTTTCGTCTACCATATTTAATATTCTAAACATTATCAACGTTAAAATTGTGGTAAATGAATTGTTTCTTTCGTAAATTTCCATATATGATGAGCAAGATACTCTCATTATTCCAGTAACACTTATTCCAAATTTTTTTCCTGTTCTATCTAGAATATTATCCATTTCAGGTTTATAAAGTGTTCTAAATAAATTTGGGGCATTTTGAAAATAACTTTGATCCATAAATGCTAAGAGAATTTGTTGATTAATAAATGCTTCAATGAACTTTTCTAGTTTTTTTTAAACTCTTCTTTATAATTTTCTGGTCGTTCTTTATATTTTAAAAAAGGTTTTCCATAATTAAAACCTAATTTAACTCTCATTATTTCCCATGTCTGTTTATATGAATAATTAATATGAAAATTTGAAGATATGTATTTTTGAGCATCTTTTATAGAACGTATGCTTCTTTTTTCAATAACTTCAAAATCTAGTTGCTTTAATTGTTTATCAGATAACAGACATTTTCTACCACGCTTATTAAAATGTGGTATCAAACCCTCAACACCATTTTCATTATATCTTCTTAGCCATTCAGATCCTGTTCGACGGCCAATATCTAAAATTTTTGCAGTGTCTTGTATCGTATTACCATTTCTTATTGACCTAATGAATACTAAACGATTATATATTATTGCATCATGTTTATAATCAATGAACAACTTATTAAACTCTTCTGTAGAATAGATCTTTTACTTTTGCAACTCTCATGATAATAATATTTGTAATATTATTTTCGTAAAATACTATACATCTAACAGTGTATTGTATGTTTCATTCGTATAGGGAAAGTTAAAGAATATCCTGTTCCGTTTTTATGTTCAATCAATTTAATTTTACCATCCAACTGTTTTGTGAGGTTTTTAATAATTTCACAGCCCAGATTTTTACTGATTTTCTTAGGATCCTCAATACCTACCCCATTATCTCTAAATATTAATTCAACATGATTGTCATCAATTTTTGTTATAGTTTTAAGAATTTTATTATTTTCTGAGGTTTTGTCAGGAAATGCATGTTTTATAGCATTCATACTTAATTCATCAATAATTAATAATAAAGGAGTAATAACTTCAATTGTTAAATTAAGGTTTTCATCGACATCAGATTCAAATTCAATATCATTTTTCATCCCAGAAAGAGTTTTAAGCTGGTTATCATGGTCGGCAATAAAATCATTTAAGTTAATATTTTTAAAATCATGAGTATTATACGTTTTTTCATGAAGCAATGCAAGTGAAGTTAAACGTGCCTGCATATGATCAATAATCAGCTCTGGATTATCACGATATACTCTTTTTTCCAAATTTAAAAAACTGTTTAGAACTTGCAGATTATTCTTAACCCTGTGATGAACCTCTTTAATCAAAATAATTTGATGTTCATTTGCTTTGCTCAACTCTAACTGTTTATTCCTTTCACCAGTAATATCTGCTAAAAATCCAATACTGTGAGTACTATGTCCAAATTCAAATCGCTCAATATATAGTTCACAAATTTTTTGATTATTCTCATCCCCACCCACATAGTATGTGAATGTTTCATCAATTTTATCCAATTTACCTTCGATTAAATTAATAATCTGTTTTTTTGTTTCGTCTTCAACAATATAATCAATAATCTTGTAAGAATGAACATACTCATTTGGGTCTTCATCGATGAAATAATAAAAACCTTCTGAAAATTCGTAATTTTTAGGGTTTAACGGTTCAATCAACAATGCTAACTTTTTACTGTTTTTAAAACCGTTCAATAAGAAATCAACAGGCCGTATAGATGTTTCGGAGTAATTGGTGATATCATTCATGAGCCCATAACGACTAATCAAATTACCTTCCCCATCAAAATTCGAATAAAGATTTATTTCAATATATTTTAACGTTCCATCATGAGTTTTGATTCTTATAACATCTTCGTGATGCCCCACATCAGTGTCCATGATTTGCAGTATTTTTTCAATCAATTTTTTATCTTCTGGAATGGCCAAATCAAATACAATATTATAATAATCATCGTAATCTTCTCTTGGACGATTTATAATGTTATAAACACCCTGTGTCCAGGTATATTTTCCATCCACCTTACGATAACTTCCAGTCTGTGAAAAGTACTCCATCATATTTGCTTTATCTTCAGCATGTTGCATTTTATTTAATTCATCAAAATCGTTAGAGTCAGTGTTAATATGGTCTGCAAGAACAAACAGCCTGTTATTTTCATAAATAATCTTAAGAATAGCAATTTTAGATAATTTCCCTACATCATAGTAGAAAACTCTTATCTCTTTAGTTTTTTGTGTCATATATACGTCATAGAAACATTCATGAAAAATATCATAAAAAACAGGTGATATTTTACTTAATAACCTTCCTTTTACGTCATCTAATTGAAGATTTCCCTTATTGAGTATATAATCCCCTAATGATTTTATAATGAAATCCTTACCGCCATTATGAGGGATAAAAATATCGACATCTCTTTGAAAGTTAGAAATGAGTTGTTGAAATGGAACAGCATCGACATGGAATTCAAAGGGTGTTGGTTTATACAATTCTTTATCATTAATATCATAAATACGAATTTCCACAACATTCTCCAATCTTCTATATTCCTTATCCACTTTCATATGAATGCCTCTAATTCCAATTTACCAAAAAAGATTTTAAAATAATATACAAGACAACTCTGTTATAATCAAGGACCCCCAACAACAAAAATGTAAATGAAAATTTTGGATTTTTGTTTGAATCCTTAAAAATATTAAAATATTTTAAATAAACAGATAATATTTCCATTATACTTTTATTATTATTTTTATAATCAATACTATTTAAGTTATGACACCAATGCCGTAAACTTTAGAAATTTTTCATGATTTTATTTTGTTTGATTATTTTTTCATTTTTGTTTCCTCGTCAGGACACGGGTTGATAGTTCATTCTGCATCCGGTAAAAGGTTTGACCCTTTTTATGCATGTAATTTCTATTTTTTTGACTTTATTGGACTCATCCGTCGATTCCCAAATAATATACAACGTGAATTCCCACATATTATTTTTTATAGGATTTACAACAACTTTCATTAGTTCATCATTGAAATTTCTAATTAAATTCGCTTGATTTATCTTATACTCTGTATTTTCATCACATTTTGCCTTTTTTACGCACGTGATGATTTATTATTCTGTTAAACAGCAGTTGTATTGGCAGAAAATGTTGAAGAATAAGAATATGAAGCATATGTCTTGTTCGATTGTTACTCTTTTATCTCCACTATAATTTTCAATATCTAAACGATTTTTAAAGGAGTTGTATTGTGTTTCAATTCGCCACCTATAATTGTGAATTTGACAAATATCATCTTAGTCATTATTTCTGAATGTAAATTGGTTAATAA
This sequence comes from uncultured Methanobrevibacter sp., assembly GCA_964596915.1. Taxonomy (GTDB): domain Archaea; phylum Methanobacteriota; class Methanobacteria; order Methanobacteriales; family Methanobacteriaceae; genus Methanocatella. The sequence goes on along the minus strand of CAZQWN010000024.1, from coordinate 20,769 downwards.
TGTTTCTATTTCTCAAGAAGGTAATTCTACGTAAATTATTCTTAAATTTAATTATAGTTCTTTACTGTATTTTTCTTTTAATATTGGATGATGATATTTTAAATTTTAAGTTATATGATTAATAGCTATTCGTTCATTTATAAATTCCCTGTGAAAAATAGAAAAATTTTATATCTATTGACTAACATATACATTAATAGAGTTCTAAATTTAAGATAATTTTGATAAATAGGATTCTTAAGTTTAATTCAATTTTTAGTCCTATGGTGTAATGGCAATCATACGAGTCTCTGGAACTTGTGACTCCGGTTCGACTCCGGATAGGACTACTTCATTATTTTTTTGTAAAACAAATGTATTTCCAGTCAATTAGATAAAAACAAAATAGTTAAATATATCAAGTGATATAAATTAGTATGAATTTTGTAAAAAAAATTTCACTTGGGCCCGTAGCTCAGTCTGGCAGAGCACTTGGCTCTTAACCTTGTTGTCGCGGGTTCAAACCCCGTCGGGCCCATTTTTCTAGTTTTGAAAAACTTCGTTTAAATGAATTAATTAAATTATTCAACTGCTATTTTAAAAGATTGAAAAGTCAAATTCAAACGTATAACCTCGCCAGTCAGTCTTATAATTCTGATAAGTATATATAACATTCCTTACAATCTAATTTTAGTGATAAAATGAACATTAAAAGCATAATCGGAAAAAATGTAATTGATAAAAGAGCCGAAAAAATCGGAAAAATAGAAGATATGGACTTGAATACTAAAACCGGTAAAATCAACAGCGTTTTGATTGATTTAAAAAAGAATGTTCGAAGCCAGGGAAAAATCATTGTAGAATATGAACACGTGACTGCAGTCGGAGAATATGTCTTCATAGATATTGAAGTTGAATAGGAATGTTATTTTGTTACTGTAACATTGCCCTCATAAGTACAACCCCTGTATTTGCCATTGCCTGCAAACGTAAAATCACTATAATAGCTTGTATCACCCGCTGACTTAACATTAAATACCTTAAATTCACCATTTTCATCAGTGGTGACTTTGATTATTTCATTATCAGGAGCCTTATAATAAACTGTCTGGTTGGCAACACCATAACTGTAGGCATCCATCAGCATTCCGGCAAATGATCCGTTTTCCGCCACTTCAGTCTCATTTAAAATCATGAATGTGGAGACATCATTGTTGAGCTGGTAAAAAAATACGCCGGCACAAATCACCAATGCAACCAGTAAAATTATCAGATAATAGCTTTTCCTCCCCATAATTTCACATTATGGACATATTGGAAAAAATCTAATATAAAGTTAACTTAATTTTTTTCAAGAATAGCTTGACGAACCTTGTCAACTGCAATCTGTTTTTTTGCAGGAAAAGCGGCAATTTTCACTTTAAGATGAATTGCATCTCCCTTGTCAAGGATTGTCCATTTTTCATCTAGAGCATCAGCTTTGTCGAACCTTAAAAACCAGTTACCTTTCTCATCCATCTTGCGCTCTAAATCCGCATTCAATTTGTCCAAATCTGCCCACTCAAGGAGCGTGTTAAAAAAAGTCTTTGTGTATCTTTTCTTGGATACGACACCTGACAGGATAATTATCCTATCCTCAAGCATTCCTTCAGCCTCTTCAGCCTCGATTTCAGCTTCAGGAAGTATGTTTAAAATAGCTTCTGTTATTTCATCGACATTTTCATCCTCATAAACAAAAGCCCTGAATTTAATATTATGAATCATTTTAATCTAAAAAAGGAATGAAGAAAAATTAGATTTTTCTTCTTCTAGCTTGTTCTGAGCCTTTTCCTTTAGATTTGATTCCACGTCCTTTATTACCAGCACTAGTTAAGCCTCTGAGAGCTCTGTTAGTGTGTTTTTTGGAGCAAATCCAATTGATTTTTTTATCGTTGATAATAGAAGGACTGTTAGGATCAACTAAAATTACTTCGTAATATTTATATCTTCCGTCAGACCATACCCAGTAGGAGTTTAATACTTCTAAGTTAGGGTATTTTTTAGCTACACGTTCTTCAGCAATTCTTTGGATAGATTTTGCTTGAGTGATTTTGTTTACACCCATTCTTTTAGGTTTACGACCGTTAAAGTGACGGGTTTTCCTTCTTCCACCACGTCTTACTCTGGTTCTTACTAAAACAAAACCTTTTTTAGCGCGGTAACCTAAACTTCTAGCTCTGTCGAGTCTAGTTGGTCTTTCAATTCTTTGAGCTGCTTTTTCTCTTCTCCATTTAGGAGCTCTTTGCCACATGAGTTCACGTACGTAGGACTCATCTGGGTTTTTCCATGCGTCTCTAATATATTTATACATAAATAACACCTTTTTGTTCAGCCACGAAGGCCACATCCATATGGGAACTTATCCCAAAAAAAGTAATTTATACTGCTAAAAAAATAACAGTAATCAAATATTTGTTTTATGTATTTATAAAAGTATCGCTAAAAAAAAAGATTTTCTATAATTTTCAGTCCCCTGGAAATTTAATACCAAATTTTTTATAATATTTCTCAACCTTTTTTTATAAACTTCAATGTGTTTTTCATCCAATGCACATTTCTTCACACATTTTATCATCAGAAAGCATTGGAATGCCTCCGCATTTACTAACTATTTATATATTATTCTCGATTGACATTTAAACAGGCTTTTAGTTAATTTCACTTTAACATCAAAAATATCCTCATCCAATTCAAAAACCAAATAATCCGCAATTGATTTTTCAATGCCATTATGAATTCAATTATATAAAAAATTTTGAAAATCTTCACGATTTTTTACATTACCTTTAAACTCAATTATCCAAAATGCATTAACCCTTTTTGTATTCTAAATGATTGTTTTTGATTTAAAGAATATAACGTGTTAAGTTTAACAAAGAAATATTGCCTAATTAAAGCAATTTAAAAAAAATAAAAAAAAATGAACTGAAAATTATTGGCCCGATACCATAACCAGCTCACCGGTGGTCGGATCCTCATAAACCTTTCCAACCTCATTGTATCCGCTGTCTTCCATTCCGCCGGCATCGGTATAGTTCTGGGAAAACGTGTCCGCAGTTGAAACGTCCTGAGTGGATTGTGATTGTGAAATCATGTCCGGATTTGCTGACAGCGCCATGATTGCAAATATCAAAAATCCCAAAGCCAATACAAGCATTGCATCGGAAAGATTGTTCAGGCCGCCCATCGGGTCATCATCAACGGACTGTGAAATTCTCCTTCGTTTCCTAAGCATCGAATCACCATTTGTTTATTATTTCAAGTTCAGCTTCCGCAACTGTTTCAACATCAATAAGCTCTGATTCGTACCATTGCTTTTTGTATTTTGATACAATATATGCAACGGCACCCACAGTCAAACCGGTAACAGTAGTGTCGAATGCTATTGTCAGTGACTGTGCGAGAGTTGAAATGTCGCCAGTGCCCAGTGCGGCCAGTCCGGGACCTAATGGAATCAATGTTCCAAGCAAACCTAAAATAGGTCCAACACGAACAAGAATATCAGTTTTATTTGTCTTTTTAATCAACCTGGTTTCTTCAGCGGAAATAAGTTCGCTTGCCAATGCCTTTCTGGCGTCCGGACCGATATCATAGTTATCAGCTATTCTTAAAAGGATTTCCTTTTGGTAGTCAAACAAATCACTGTCATTAATTTCATCTTTCAATTGTGAAACATCACTTGAAAAAGAAACTCTCCTAATCAAATCCTCCAGATTCCTTGAGCTTATTGGCTTTCTTGAAATGAATTCATTAATCATCCCGCCCAGAGCAAGAATGACAATGACTACTGAAATAACAAGCAATATCACAACAGGAGTCAGAAGACTTTCAGAAAGAATATGAATCAGCGAAGTTAAAGTCTCAGTTCCTTGAATAATCATGAATTTCCCTCTTTATTATCATTTATAAGTACACCAATCACCAAAATGACAACGATAGCTATAACAACATAAATCAGCTGGTAGACAGGAGTCAAAATTAAAAAAGAACTGAACATTGAGTAATCAGTAGTTCTTGTTGAGTCATATGTTAAGGCGAATATGAACATCAACACCGAAAACAAACACATATACTCCCCGACTATTATAGGATATTGTCTTTTTGCATGGTGCAGTAATTTTGAGATGTGATAAACAACAAATAATATGACAAAGGCTATCAATGAATATGCGAGCATGTCAAACATGGCTAAAGCAGTTTGAGAAGAGAAGAATATAATAGAAATTATAGCCAATAGTGAAATTACACATATTGAAATTTTCAGATTTCCATTTTTCGTATAAATCATCATTGCAATAAAAATGATTACAGCCATCATTAAAAATATGATGCCAAAATAATCCTGCAATATGCTCAATGCATCTTTCAAGTAAATTGAAGCATTCATTAAAATAAAGATTATTATAAAGGACAATATGTCTAAAGAGATTATTTTTACTTTATTTAGATTGAAATCACCTGCAAGAAGTGCAATATTTCCTGCAAATAAAATCAAAACCAACAACAGATATCCTCCAAACAAATCCATTTTCCATAACCTGCCCATTATTTATCTAATCTTATATTAATCCACATGAATATATAAACATATCGTAATGAATATTTTAAACATAAATTAGTAGCTTGAAAATCAACAGATTTGCAAAATATGAAATTTTAATTATTAAAAAGAAAAATAAATAAAAAAATTTGATAAAACTTAAAAAATTAAGAAATTTAATTGAAAATAAAAAAATTCAAAATTATGAAATAGTATTGAATTAATCTTCAATTATCTCATAATAAGATCCTTCAGCGCAGGATCTGCAAACAGTCTTTCCACCGATTAGCTTATGGCGACCGTCAGATACCTTTTCACCGCAGACTGAACAGAATGTTGTTGTATAAGGCTTGCCTGGCATGTCTCCCAATCCCAGTTCAATCCTAACTTTTTGAACACTGAAGAGCTCTTCAGGAGGTGTGCGTCTGAAACGTGCAATCATTTCCTCTTTTGTTTCCTTATCCTTGAATTTCTTGTTTGCATCGGCATCGGTAATTCTTAAAGCCTCGCCGGTGTCCTGGTTGTAGAATGTTGCTGCAAATTTACCATAATACATCTGTTTTAATGTTCTTTTGCCCATGGAACATCCTGTAACTGACTGGACAGCATCGGACATGCACCTGTCGATTTCCAGAAATACAATTAGATTCTTATGCCTTTCATTTAAAGGCATTCCTAACAGTTCAAGCCCATACATTGCAAGCTTTGTACCGATTGCGATTCCTCCACAGATATGTCCATGAAAATCACCGGCCTTTGCCAATTGTTCATCATAATCCTTTTCATTCATCATAACACCTCATAAATCTAATTTCAAATTTGTTTTCATAGGTACGCAGACCTTTCTGCCGTCACCCAATTTCATCAATTCAACATCAATCGAATAAGCTTTTTTCAAGTTTTCCTCATTAACAACATCATCAGGAGTTCCAAAATCAATGAACTTCTTATCTTTCATTATGGCCACTTTTGTTGAGCTCAAAAATGCGTGATCCGGAAAGTGTGAAGACATTATAATGGCCAGTCCGCTTTTTGATAGATTGTCGATAATTTCCAAAAGCTTGATTTGGTTACCGAAATCCAAATGGGAAGTAGGCTCATCCAATATCAATATATCCGGTTTTTGACATAATACTCTTGCTAAAAATACAAGCTGCCTTTCCCCTCCACTTAAATTGGTATATTCCTTATCCTTCAGGTATTCAATTCCCAAGGTCTTCAAAGCATCTGAAGCTATTTTAACATCTTCCTCTTTAGGAGTATCAGTCAGATTAAGATAAGGAGCTCTTCCCATCAAAACTACATCAAACACCTTGAAAGGAAATGACGGAACATGTGATTGTGGAATGTAACCGACATGTCTTGAAATTTCTTTAAATGACAATTTTTTAATGTTTTTGCCGTTGATTAAAATGTCTCCAGAATCAATATCATGCAATCCGTTAAGGCATTTTATCAAGGTTGTCTTACCGGTTCCGTTAGGTCCTAAAATACATAATACATCACCTTTATTGATGAAAAAGCTGATGTTGTTAAATATCTCTTCACCATCATATGAAAATGAGATATTTTTGACCTCAAAGAGTTTTGTATTTACGACCATTCCGAATACCCCCTTTTAAGCAAGTATAAAAATATTGGAACACCGATTATCGCAGTTAATATTCCTATTGGAATTTCAATGGCAATAACTGCTCTTGATATATTGTCTATCAAAAGCAGAAAACTTGCTCCCAAACTAAGTGATGCTGGAAGCAGAGCCCTGTTGTCGGGACCCACAATCATACGGGCCATATGAGGAATGATTAAGCCGACCCAACCTACAATACCGCTTATGGAAACTGCTGCGGAAGTGAGCAAGGTGCATCCCGCAATAATCAATAATCTGATTCTGGACGGATTCAGTCCTAATGACTGGGCTTCTTCATCACCCATTGCAAGCAGATTCATGTGCCATCTGAGCAACAATAAAATAATTAATCCTATAATCACTGGAACCGCAATCATCAGCAGCTTATCCATATTGATTGAAGCGAGGCTTCCCATCAGCCAGTATACAATTTCGGGCAACTTGTCATCAGGGTCAGCTATGAATTTAATAGCTGAAATCAATGAATTGAAAAATGCGGATATTGCCACCCCTGATAAAACCAGAACCAAGATTCCTCCGGCTTTATAAGTTTTTGAAATTAAATATGTGATTGATACTGAAATCAACCCAAAAATAAAAGCGAAAACTTGAGTAATCACATTAGCACCGCTGATTAATATTGCCAATGCAGCTCCAAATCCTGCCCCATTTGACACTCCGAGCAAATCGGAGGAAACCAACGGGTTTTTAAATATTGACTGAAATGCCGCACCTGAAATTGCCAGACATGCACCCACGACAATAGCTCCTATTATTCTTGGAAGCCTGATTTCAAAAACTATAGTTGTAATTGTTGATGAAACTTCCAGTTGGGGAAATATCGGACATAAAATAGTTTTAATTACATCAATAGGACTGATTGGATATCTTCCAAGTAAAAATGAAGCAAAAAATAAAACAATAGGGAAAAAGATTAAAAGTGCAATACTTATAATCTCTTTTGTCTCATCATCCATAGAATTCCCCTATAAGTTTGACTCCTTAAGCCCTGAATCCAATAACAGCTGTTTAGCGTCACTGTCACTTAAGTCAATGTGATAGAAGTCGCTGTAAAATTCCTGAGTAGCTGCGACCATGTCAATATCCTTATATTGATCAGGATAAATTACCTTAGCAGTCCATGGAACACCAATAATCATGTTAGCTCCAACAGGCCTGTCAAACCATTTGAACGGTGACTGTGGTGACAGGTATACCTCATGATTTTTAACAGCATCTATTTTTCCCCAATTTGAATCTGAATAGACACTTGCATAAAATTCCGGGTCAGTTGTAATGATTACATCAGGATTCCAACTGATTACCTGTTCCAATGACACCTGAACACCATTTGTAGTATTTCCCTGACCTGCCGCATCGGCAACATTCACTCCACCGACCAAATCAATCAGCTGCCCATGAGTTGAATGTGACGGATTGGTTTGAAGTCCGTCATCACCCTGAGCATAGTAAACTGTCTTTTTATCACTGTCAGACAAGTTTGATGACCTGTTATGTATAATATCGAGATATTTATTATTGAAGTCATTGAGCTTATTCGCATTGTCTTCAGCGCCAACAACCTCTCCCATGAATAGTATTGATTCACCAATCTTTTCAACGTTTGTAGTGTCCCTAACTGCAATTACAGGGATTGTTCCGAACTTTTCCTGACGTTCCTTGACTGTGGAGGCATCACCGTCACCGCCCTCATCAATTGATTCAATGATGACATCCGGCTCTGTGGCTATGAATTCCTCATAGCTGCCGTCCTGTGTACCATACCAACCACCGACATTAGGATAGTTTGCATATTGGCTCGGAACATACTTCAATTCATCATCAGTCCATTGGAAGTTGACTGCCTTGAGTTTATCCGGTGCAATCATATACAGTACAGTAGTCATTGGAGGGCTTGTTGCAACAACATTTCCAACGGAATTCGGAATTTCCACAGTCCTATTAATCATGTCAGTAATATTTTTAGAACCCTGACTTTCTACAGTCGCAGGAGATAAAAACAAGTGCGTAGCTATTCCCGCTACGACCAAAACAATCAATAACAATATTATTACTTTAATTTTCTTTTCCATTGTAAAACCCCAAAAGAAATATCGATAAGAATATATATTCACCAAGTTATTAAATAATTTTTCTAAAGTTCAATATTTCAATATAAATAGTGATACATTATGATAAAAAAGAATTTAATGAAATAATTATGTTAGTAATAAGTTGGATAATGATTTTAAAGTTAAAATAAAATTATTTTAAGTAAATAATATTAACTCTTGAATTTGAAACGATGCGTGATTAATACGTATGGCTATGAAAAAGATATATAACCTTCATAAACTAAACTAGTTTTATGAAAATGCAAAAAGAACTCGATTCAAAATTACTCGCACCTTGCGGAATAAACTGCATCAGCTGTGAAAGATATCAAAATCCCTGTGCAGGATGTTTGATTAGCAATGACGGTAAAAGCAAGGCCAGTTTAAAATGTAAGATAAAAACTTGCTTTGATTCTAAGAATTTCAGCTATTGCGGACGTTGTAGCGAGTTTCCATGTCCGTTAATGAAAAAGCACTCCAAAAAATATGTCAAAAGGCATGACTTGAACACTATAGACAGTGCCAAAAGAATAAAGACCACCGGCATTGGACGCATGATGGCACAAGACCGTGAAAGATGGTTATGTCCAGAATGTGGAGGAGTTGTAAAATTCCAGACAAAAGCCTGTAGCGAGTGCGGTTTTAAAATTGATTAAATGAAAAGAATGATTAATAATTTTAATAGTTAATATGGTTAACATCATTTTAAATCAGCATGATATTAACATACCATATCTTGTTTTAAACTCACTATAAATATTAAACAGGAATATATATGAAAAAATAAAAAAAGGAATAAATATGTGAAATATTTATTCGGCCGGAATTTCGGACTGAGGAACCTCATATGCATAAGTCACTTTAAAGACTCTTGAAGTGGAATCAATTAATGATCCGATAGATATTTCAATAATATTGTCACCGGCATTATACTTTGCTGAATTGAAATTGAATGTACCAACACCATTGACCACATCAAATATTACTTCACTCTGATTATCAGTTCCCCTGTTTAAAGTCGCATACATGTCGAATTTGGAAAGATTGGATGCCACTTCACCATTTTTATAAAATACAATACTGTAATTTCCGTCTGCATAGGTAATGTTATTGAATTTAATTGCAGTGGTATTGATTCTAGGACACATTGTTCCGTATCCCACATTACCCGTATCATTATCCCATGTAGTGATATTATTGGTTCCGTACCAGTTTGCATCAATCTGTAATTTATTGGAGGAATTGAATAAACCGCTTCCGTAAATTCCATCAGGATTTGCACTGAGCTCTCCTAAAATCATCATGCTCGGACCACGGGCATTTCTGTAAATTGCATTGTCAGTGACAATCGGTTCAACTGCATTTTCTGCCAGGCCATAACCTGCATTGAATCTTATACCCTCTAGAACATTGTCTGTTATTGTATTCTGGGTAATTACAATACCTGTTGAATAGTTTGCATCAAGAGAAATTCCCAGATGATTTGCATAAATGTGATTATTATTTATTGTCACATTAACGGCAGAATTATTCAGGTATATTCCGTAACCGGTAGGGCCTTCAGGAACTGTCATGATGAACAATCCTGTCTGCTGTGAAATTTCATTGTTAATTATCTCAGTATTTGCAACTCCTAATCCGTATTTAATACCATAATTGTTTTCCATTAAAGTATTGTTATCCATGGTTATTTCATTTGAGTTTTCAAGAAATATTCCGCTTTCAAATAATGAAAAATCGTTTTGTGTAAGAATTACATTTGATGAATTTAAAATGCTGACACCATAACCCGGCATATTTACGGATCCGTCAACATAGCTTTCAATCATTTCTTCGGCAAGATGATTTGAAATAAGGCTTTTTTGAATAACAACATTATTTGAATTGATGATAATTACCGCATCACCGGAGTTTCCCTGAATTGAAAAATCGGTGATATTTACATTATTGGCAGATATTCTAAAAACGGGACTGTTCTGTTTGGCATTCAGAATTGTTCTGTCAGCACAATAAATGTTTAAATCATTGTTAATGTCCAAAGCAATATCAAAATAGTAATCTCCTAAAAATTCAACATCTGAACCCTTTGGAGCTGAATTCAAAATATTCTGAATTTCGGCATTAGGAAGGTCGCCATCAACAAATGTTACACCCAACTTGTCTGAAATTGTAATGGCATTTGCTGTTTGTGACTCTTTATACCTGTCATTACCCTCATATTTTACATTTATTATAAATGAACTTGTTTTTGCACTTAAATCCAGTTTGACCTGGCCGTTTTCATCTGTAACGTGAGAAGATGTTTCATTGCCTATTGTGCATATTAATTTCTGATTTATCAGAGGATTTCCTGAATTGTCCTTTAATGCTATCGGATATTCCTTTTGTGCGTCGCCGGAAAATGTCCTGTTGTAACTTTCGATTTGTGTTTTTAACTTTGCAACATTAATTTTTCCGGTAGCTTTTGATGCCTTATAAATAGTATTTCCTTTATAATTCACATTTACACCATATGATTTTTCATCACTGAATTTGACGGATAAGCTGGCCTGACCTTTGGTGTTTGTAGTTTTTGTATATGTCCTGCCGTTGACCTTAATTGTCATTTTCTGTTTGGAAATAGCCTTTCCTGAACCTGTTTTTAAGGTTACAGTATAAGTTACAGCATCATTCGGACGAAGAGAAACATTCGGTGCAGTAATTTTAGTAGCAGTTTTGGCAACTTTTATTTTACCGCTGGAAGAAGCCTTCTTATAGATTTTGCTTCCTTTATATGATGCACTTACCTTATATGTTTTTAAGACTGAAAATTTCACTTTAATGCTTGCCTGACCTTTACTGTTTGTTTTTTTAGTGTATTTTTTACCGTTGATTTTTACAGTAACCTTCTGTTTGGATATTGCCTTGCCGTTTCCATTCTTTAAAGTTACAGTGTATGTTTTGGATGTTTTTGGTGTAATTGTTATGCTTGGAGTGGACAATTTAGCAGTTTTTGATGAATATTTAACAGTTATTCTGTTTGTTTTTGAAACTGCCTTGTATTGATTGGTTCCTTTAAATGAAATGGAAATTTTATAGGTTTTCTTGTTTTTCAAGAATTTTAATTTGACCTTTGCAACACCTTTACTGTTGGTTTTTTTGGAGTAAGTTTTGCCGTTTACCTTGAATATTACTTTTTTATTGGCAATGACTTTACCTGAAGCATCTTTTAAGGTAACTGAATAATATTCCGCCATTTTAGGAATCATATTCACGTTTGATGAAACAATTTTGCTGGTCTGTTTTTTAACAACAACTTTTGCCTGAGCCGAACTTGCAAGAAAATCCACTTCATCGCCGGGATAAGTGATATATGCAATATAAGTTCCTTCTTTTGAAATACTTACTTTAACGTTCACCTTACCGTTAGCATCGGTAGTGATATTGTAAACTTTGGAATTGAATCTGACAATTATGTTTTCTCCTGCTACTGCACTGGAATTACTGTCCAATAACGTAATGGTCAGTTGCTGATTAGAATTCGGATAAGTGTTAAGATTTGAAACCGCAAGTGTTGTGTTTGAAGGATTTCCGGGAATATCTGCATCATCAACGGCAAAAGTTTTAGATACTTTGGCATCGATAACAGTACCCGGTGTAGGAACAACGGCTGTAACAACATTTCCTGATGCGTTAAAATCATCCTGATAAAACCTGACGGTTGCAGTTCCATTTTTCATCATTACTGTCTTGTAAACATCCCCTTCCTGAGGAGTTGCGCTGTTTCCGACTTTATTTAAATAAAACGTTACTGGAACAGAACTTAAATCACCTGCAATATTTCCGTTTTCATCAACAATTGAAATTGAATAGATTCCTTTTTTGAGTTGAGTGATATTGCTTAACTGAAGCTCATAATTTCCAGAGGCAGCCCATCTTTCTTTTCCATAAGTGAAATAAATTACCGGACAGTCCACATTTTCATTTATCTCAAATACATAACCTAAAAATACTCCTCCGGAATATGATCTGTAAACTGCACGTTCACCGACACCGATCATGTAATTGTTGTTGATTTCCTCCTGTTTTTCACCGTCCTTTTTCCAGAAGCTGTCTTTAGCTCCATCATCATTGTAAACTTCGTTCAGTTTGTTCTGATTGAAGAAATTACCGTTGATTTTAATTTGAACTACAGGACAGTTAACATAAACACCATACTTATCATTAAACGCAATGTAGTTACTTAAAATGTTAACATTATCAGAGGAAGTTAAACTGACACCAAAACCGTTATTGGTCAGATTATTGAATTTGATGTATGTATTTTCACTGGAACCTGCAACGGAGACAGCTGCATTTTTATTCTGTTTAATGTCTGAATTTTCAACTAAAACATTATTGGAATCTTTAATATTAACTCCATAAATCGCATTGGAAATTGCAACATTATCAATTATTGCATTATTTGCATTTTCAAGCCGGATTGCATCTCCACTGTCCATATCCGAGAATGTGCAATTCCTTATTACAACATTTGAAGCACCGCTGATGAGAATGCCATAATCCCCATCACTGTATAACATGCCATTTCCTATAAAATTAAATCCTTCAATTACGGTACCGCTGGCTGCTGATGTTAAATAAAAAATTCCATGATATCCTGAATCCGCTGTACTGGAACAAGGACTTAAAACAGTTCCCACTTCACTTTTGATAGTTAATTTTTTATTAACAGTGACATGGACATGTTCATATTTTTGACCATTAACAATTATTGTATCTCCAGAACCCGCAACCTGAATCGCATTTCGAATAGTATGGTCACTCATTTCATTATGAGTATCCCCCTTTTCATCAACATCAATAGTGCTGGACACTAATCCATAATCATTACCATTTACACCCAATACTGATTCATCACCACTATTCAAATCTCCTGATGAATCAACAGTTAAATTATTACCATAAATATTATCTTCACTAGCTACAACAGAGCCAATACACAATAATGCGATACTAATTAAAGATAATAACATCAAGCTTTTTTTTAAATACATTTTTTCACACATACTCTCCAATTAATTATAAAATATAAATCAATATAAAAAATATATATTATCGCAATTTAATATTTATTTCGATTGATTTTAAAAAAATAGTATTAACGAATTTTTATATTATGCTACTATTATTTTTTAATAACTATTTTAGAAGTTTTAGAACAGGCTTTGTACAGACCATTTCCAGCAAATGTTATTTTGACATTGTATTTACCCTTTTTAAACAATTTAATTTTAAAAACAGCTTTGCCTTTTTTGTTTGTTTTAGCGGTGAAAACTTTATTCCTAATTTTTAATTTAACCTTTTTATAGGCAACTGGTTTTTTATTTTTTGTTTGAAGAACAATGTAATATTTTTTTATTTTAACGTTTCTTTTAAAAGTTTTAGACTTAACAGTCAGATATGTTTTTGTTTTTACAGTCTTTGATGCTTTGGAAACAGTGGTGTTTTTAGATGAATCAACACTAACTGGCAGTGAAACATTATTGAATGAAACATTAGTTAAAACAATGTTAGAAGATTCACTGAAAAATTCACTTTCAAAACTGGAGACAACATTACTGAATGTAGTATTGTACACTTTAACATTTCCAAGAGTTAAAAATAATGAATTTCCTTCAGCAGCATTATTATAATTAAATTCAGACCCTATAATATTAAGATTGCCTCCATTTGTCATTACTGCACCTCCCTGACGGGCATTATTCTTTGTAAAGGTTGAATTTATTATATTGCCTGAAGCTTTGAAGAAAATGGAGGCGGCATATGCCCCATAGTTTTCAATGAACTGAGAATCTATTATGTCAATATCTCCATCCCCCAGTACTGCCCCATATCCAATCGCATAGTTTTTAACAAATGTTGAATTCTTAACCTGACCTTCACTAAACAAATAAATTCCCGCACCATCGCCTGCGGTGTTAACATTAAACACACAATTTTCAACAAGTGCATAGTTAAAAGAGAATATTCCTCCGCCCAAATATGTTGCAAAATTATTAGTGAACTTTGAGTTATGAACACTACTTTGAGATTCAAAATCAACAGCGCCGCCAAAATAAGCATTATTATTTTCAAAAAGAGAATTGTTAATGACACCATTTGTATCAAAGTAAATTGCCCCTCCGCTTTTAGATGAGCTGCAATTTTCAAAAATACAATTATCTACATTAGCATTATCCCCCCTCCAGTAAATGGATCCTCCGAAACCATCATGATAAGCATTTTTAATTACTATATTTCTCAATACAACATTTTTTGATTGGATATTAAATACCCGTGACTTTTTATTGGCATCAATTATATGTCCCTGACCATCTAAAACAAAATCATCAATATCAATTAGAATTCCTTCAGCATAATCATCATCAGTATTTAGATAGTCTTTAGTTAATTTCAGTTCTTTGGTTTCGAAAGAATTGTTAATTTCACTGGAAAGTGCATTAAAATCATTACCAGTGCCTGAAATAGTGGCATTAACATCATTTAAATCAGTTGCACTGGTAAAAGACATGGAAAAAACAAAAAATATTAAAATAAATAAAATAAATTTATTTTTAATGGAAATTCCCCCAAAATCATTTAACATTTAAAGTTGTTTTTGTCTGTGATTTTAAATATTTAACGGTTATCTTATATTTGCCAACTTTTAAATTTTTAAATTTAACAGTTGCCGTTCCTTTTTTATTTGTTTTAGCTTTATATATTTTTCCTTTAATTTTAAAAGTTATTTTTTTTCCGGAAATAGCTTTTCCGTTGTAGGTTTTTAATGATGCTGAAAATTTAATTTTTTTAGCTTTCTTTACAGTTGCACTTTTAACTTTTAAAACCTTTTTGACTGTGATTCTGTTAGTAACAGTTTTTCCATCACAACTGAATTTTACCCCATATTTACCGGGAGTCAAACTCAATTTTTTAGAAACAAATCCATTTTTATCGGTTTTAACTATATATTTCTTTCCGGCAACTTTTAAAATTACACGTATTCCTTTGCCAACACTTTTAGAATTTTTGTCTACAATTTTAACTTTAACAGTTACCTTTTCACCATAATTAACAATATAATTCCTATTTGAAGTAATTTTAACCGGATTTCGCAAAACTGATAATTTTAGACTTTGGTTATTTACTTTTGCAGTAACTGAATTGACATTTTGAAGTAAAAATGTTTTAGTGAATATTCCATTGTAAATGAATGATTTAAATCCATCAATTGAAAATTGAATATTGAAATTAGGCAATATGGAAACATCCTCAATTTTAGAAATGGTGTTATTAAAATCCATTAAACTGTCCAATTTAACAATTAATTTAACATTCTTATACTGAACCGGTTGGGAAGAACTTTCAAAATTCATTACAATCCATTTGAAATCATCCGAACAGTTATATTTCAAAAGTTTATCAAAATCAGGATTATTCAAACCCCACCAATTGTTTGTGAGATTGCTATTTTGATTATTAACATAAACTGAATCAGCAATTTTTGCATTGTTATTAACAAAAGCTGAATAACTAACATTAATATCTTTTCTAGCAATTATTGCTCCGCCATGATTGCCTGCAATATTATTATCAAAAATAGAACCTATGACATTCAAAATAGCATTGTTGTCAATAGCTCCACCGTTTTTAGTGGCCACATTGTTGGTGAAATTAGAACTGAAAATGTTAAGTGTACCGCCATTGTCTATTACTCCTGCGCCGTAAGCCTTGTTTTTATCAAACAAAGAGCCGATGATAGTTAGCTTTCCCGCATTATCAATAGCTCCGCCATAGCT
Organism: uncultured Methanobrevibacter sp.; assembly: GCA_964596915.1. Classification (GTDB taxonomy): domain Archaea; phylum Methanobacteriota; class Methanobacteria; order Methanobacteriales; family Methanobacteriaceae; genus Methanocatella. Next base: position 4,647 of record CAZQWN010000024.1, on the reverse strand, counting down.
AATTGCAGTATTGGAAATAAATTGAGAGCTATTAATTAAAATTTCGCCCTGACCATTAAAGATAACACCACCTTCATCAGATCCAGTGTTTGATTTGAAAATAGAATCTGAAATATTCAAATTTCCTTTAACAACCTGAATAACACCAAAACTATGGCTAATAACATTTTTTTGAAAGACGGATTGTGAAATGAACAAATCTGAACTAGTATGAATTACAGCAGCATTATAAGCACTGTTTGCCTCAAATACTGAACCAAAGATGGATGTTAAATTTCCATCGTTATAAATAACGCCAGCAATAAATGCTTTGTTTGACTTAAATTCACATCCATTAATATTTAAATTAGCCAAATTGTATATGCATCCTCCAAATGAACTTGCATTATTATTTAACATTTTTGAATTGATTAAATTTAAATTGGCATTATTATAAATTATCCCGCTGGTAGCGACATTTGCTATAAAATTAGAATTAAAAATGTTTAAATCAGCGTCATTATAAATAACGCCATTGATTTTAGCTGTGTTAAAGTTTAAAATAGAATTATCTAAAACTAATGTTTTTTTATTATAAATAACTCCACATTTATTTGCTTCATTAAAATCCAATTTAGAGTTTGTTAAAGTTAAAATTCCCTGATTATAAATTGCAGCACCATTATCTGCAATGTTTGACTCAACAGTTACTGATTTGTAAGTAAGATTTCCGCTGTTGAAAATAGCACCGCCTTCAGTTGCAGAGTTATTAATAAATTTGATGCCTTCAAAAGTACCTACAACAGTACCGAAATCAAATCCCCCGCCATAAACTGCAGAATTATTGACCACAGTAAGATTTTTAAGATTACATGTAAACTGTATTCCGGCAATACTTCCTAAAGTTCCGGAAATTGCTCCTCCATTTTCTTCAGCAGAATTATTTACAAATAAACAATTGCTTGCATTCAAATGACCCGTACCTGCATTTATTCCGCCACCTAGAACCGCATGATTATTTGATATTGTTGAATCATTTATCACCAATGTGCCAAATGAATCAGATATTAATCCTCCTCCCTCTTGTGCAAAGTTACCGTCAATAATAGTGTTTTTTACAGTCATAGTATACTCTGAAATGTAAATTCCACCACCATACAATCCTATATTATTTCTTACATCACTGTCATAAATTTCACACATTCCCCAGCTTTTAACACCTCCACCTAGATGCGCTGCGGAGTTGGAGTGAAATTTAGAGTTTTTAATTATAAGATATCCCCGATTATTATAAATTCCACCACCTCGTGTAGCGGAATTATTGATAAAAACTGAATCGATTAGCTGAATATTACTAAATCTGTTATAGATTGCTCCACCTTCATGAGCCTTATTATTTAAAAAAGTACAATTGATAACTATAGTATTTGCCCGATAACTATCAATGGCTGCCCCTCCACCATCACCATAATTATTTTCAAATATTGAATTGTAAATAGTCAAAGTGGAACCGACAGATCCTCTGACAGCACCATAATCAGCATAATTGTTAATGAATTTTGAATCATGAATAGTTAAACGGCCATTGCTTTCAATAGCCCCACCAATATTGTAAGTTTTGCCATTTGTAAAAGTCAATCCATAAATATTAACCTTAACATTAGAGGATATAAAGAAAATATTGGATTTAGATTGTGCATCCAGTATTGTACTTGAAGAGTCAACACCATAAATATTTATGTCTTTATTGATTTTGATTACAGAGCCATTGCCTATATAAGTCTTATTTTCCAAATGGATGCTTTCTCCAGATTTTGCATCATCAATTAAACTTTGAATAGACGCAAAATCATCTGAAACTGTTGAATTATCCGTAAAATTATCTTCAGCATAAACCGAGTTAATCATCAATACCGTTAAAATCACTAAAAGCAGTAAATTAAATTTAAATTTTATAATACTCCCACCTAAAAATTTAATTTAAAACATGATATAAATTAATTTGAATATTGATAATTCTTTTATAAATAATTATATTTATATTTTTAGAAAAAAAAGGAATAAAAATAAAGGAAAAACCTTTAAATTTATTATTTAGTTACTTTAATGATATTTGTTTTAGAAACAGCCTTATAAACAGAATTACCTAAAAATCTCATGGAAATCTTATAATTTTTAACCTTAGGCAATTTGATTGACAACATAGCTATTCCTTTGCTATTAGTTTTAATAGTATAACTTTTAGCATTTACTTTAACAATCACTTTCTGGCTTTTTAAAACTTTGCCTGAACCGGTAAGTTTCAATTTGAAAGTCTTTTTAACATTCTTTTTAGTTTTCATGTTTGAAGCAGTGATTTTTGATTTTTTAGAACCGGTTTTAACGATGATTTTTGTAGTAACACTAGATGATTTGTAGTCATCACTACCTGCATAAGTTATAGTGACAGGATATGTTTTTTTAGATGTTAAAGAAACTTTAACTTTAGCAATGCCCTTAGCATTGGTTTTAGCAGTATAAGTCTTTCCATTAAATTTAAAAGTTATTTTCTGATTAGCAACAATATCACCATTACTGTTTGTTAATTTAACTGACAAATATCCGTCAGACAATGGGTAAGTAGTTAATTTAGATGCAACGAGTGTTGTTGACGGATTAATAGGAATATCAGAATCTTTAACTTTCATTTGAGTATGTAAAGCATAATCAACTCTATCATCCATTCCGGGAATAACGGCAGTAATGACATTTCCTGATGTTTTAAAAGAAGCAAAATTGTTTCTGAAATCTGCAGTTCCAACACCGTTTTTAATTAAAACTTTTTTATAAATGTCCCCATCTTTTGGTTCTACAGTCGTATAATCGTTTAAAAATACAGTGAAATATGAAGAGTTGAAATCTTTTGCAGCATTTCCTTTACAATCAACAATAGAAACCTGATATACTCCATTTTTTGTCTGAATTAAATTTAATTTTAATGTAAAATTATATTTGCCGCCGTTTGCAGATGCGGTTAAAGACCAAGGAATTTTAGTAGTATACCAAGTGAACCCGCATGGAACATCATTATAAATCAATGCATATTTCATGTAAACATATGATTTGCTTTCAATATAACTTCCATTGCCTTGAGAACCGTAAACATCATTATCTGCATCATATTTAACATTTCCCTGACTGTTTTCAACATAAATTCTATGGTGGAGAATCATTGATTTGTGTCCTTCAAAATAATTATTGTCAACATCAGTCAATAAATCAGCGCCTTCTTGATTATTTAAATTTCTGCAACGGTAATCATACAGTATTGCATGTTCGCCATTACTTATGAAGAAATTTCCTTTAACAACCAATTTGGTGATATTGGTATTGACATAAATACCGCAACCGCTTTCACTTGTATCTTGCAGACCGTTATTTTCAATGAAGTTGTTTAAAATATTAACATTATTTGCGCAGGACAAATTGATTCCAGAGTTACCATTGTTAACAATGGAATTATCAATAATATTGATATTATCTGAGTTTTCATCAACAGTAATTCCATAATAATGCCCATTAGCTAAGGTACAACCTGAAATATCAACATTAGATGAATTAATGATAGTTATGCCATAAATAGTTTTATTGAGCAATAAATTAGATAATGCAATGTTATTAGCATTCTTTATGATAATACCCACATAATCATCCGCATCACCTTTAACATAATTTATTGTACAATCCTTAATTGTAACATCACTAGCACCATCAATCATAATGGCAAATGGGGTTTCGGATTTATCATTATTATTAAAATTGAATCCTTCAATTACAGAGCCGCTACCGCCTTCCGTAACATAAAATACGCCATGTGCATCCAATCCATTATGAGTATGATGAGGACAAGCATCTATTGATCCATCAATTTCTCCAATTACATGAAGTTGTTTACTAATTGTTAAATGGCAGTGAACAGGGCTTCCTTTAATAATTACAGTATCTCCAGACTGAGCATCATCAATTGCGGGCTGTATTTTAGGCCATAAAACCTCATTAGGCTGCTTTACATCAAAAGGAACAATAATAGTTTTACCTGTTGATGAAGTTGAAACAATATTCTCATCATTTTGTACTGAATAAACGTTTTCATCGTTAGTTGCACATAATTCATCAACAGATTCTATAGATGAAATCTGATCGACACTTAAATCTTCCTTTAAAATAACATCCTCAGCAGTATTGTTTGAATTATTACTCGCAGACACCATACTAATACTGAGGAGTAAAATTAATAAAACTGAAATAGTTAAAAATAAATTATTAAATCTCATATACAATCATCCATTATTATGATATGGAAATATATGAAAAACGTGATATTTAACTATTGTTATAATTTTTATATCTCAAAATTGCATTCGAAAAAAAAATAAAAAAAGAAAAAGAAAAGTAATAATAATTACTTATCTATTTTTTAACAGTGTATTTTACTTTTTTGGTTACTGCTTTGTAAGTTGAATCTCCTGCAAATTTAACAGTAGCAGTAAATGAACCTTTTTTAGCAACTTTTACACTAATAGTAGCTTTACCGTTTTTGTTAGTTTTTGCAGAGAAAGTTTTACCATTTACAGTAATAGTAATTTTTTTGCTTGCAACAGCTTTACCGCTAGATTTTAAGGTTACAGT
>CAZQWN010000023.1:12349-25384 GCA_964596915.1 uncultured Methanobrevibacter sp. | reverse complement strand
AAATTCATCTACGACTTAAAGAAGTCATAGTATTCTTTTCACATTTTGATAAAAACACTTCCAGATTTCAATTTTAATTTTATTCTAACTGGTATAAATAGTTTATAGTTTATTTTACTACAATTTTACATGTTTAATGCAATTTTAAGGTTTTAAATCAATTTTGATTTAATTTCATCATAAGATTGGGAATTCACTTGCAAAAACTACATATATTTAGTTTTACCTAAATAAAACCATGTCTCAAAAAACATTTCTTTATGAATACTCTAAAGAAGATTTTGATAATCTGGAAAGCATAGAAAAGGAAGCATTTAAAAAAGCTGATGAGCTAAATGACAAATTTCTTGACGTTAAGATACTACTGGATGAAATTACCGAGGAATGGGATGCCTATTTAAAATATCTTGAGAATAAAAAAATTTCAAAAATCCATGAGTTCAGGGGAGGAACATGCATTGAATTTGACGATGAGCTGAGAAATGCTATTGTGAACACTCTTAAAAAATCCCTCACTGACACTCAAAAGTCAATCAACTACAATAGCAAAAAAATTGGAATGAATCGTGTAATAAATGGATAGAAACTTTTATAATGTTCAATTTTTATATAAATTATTATGTCGGAGATAAAAAAACTCACATGTGATGTGGATGTGGGGGAGTTTGTGGAGAACTATGTGAATTTTGAAGAGGTTTCAAAATTATGCATTGAAGAGGAGGAAGCATTGGGATATAACTGGAACTATCCTCCATTTGAATTTGATGTATACGAGGATGTATGGAACGTATACAATAAACTAAAGATTATTGCCTTTAAGATTGACTTTTCAGCCGAAGAACTGGAGAATGAATTTTCTCATGATGAATTGGAATATGTTTTGAAAAGATTTGAACGCATGAAGGTCAAGCTGATGAATGAAATTTATATGCTTGAAAGTGAAGATTCGCTGGCTTTGTTTTTGGGAAAATGCAACCTCTGCATGAGATGTACCAGGGAATTCAACATGCCATGCAAGATGCCCTTTAAGATGAGATATTCCCTTGAATCACTAGGCACATACACTGATAAGATGATTGAAGATTATTTCGGCTTCGAAATCAAATATGCCAAAGATGGCAAGCTGCCTGAATATCTGATTTTCGTCGGCGGATTATTATATGACAAAAAATAGGTGAGATATATGAAAGTAAGTATAATAGGTGGAACCGGACCGCAAGGACTTGGAATTGCAGAAAGACTGGCTATTGCTGGTGTGGATGTAATTGTCGGATCAAGAAAAGAAGAAAAAGCATTGGACGTTGTTGCAAAAGCAAAAGAAGAACTTTCAGACTATGATTTGTCAAACATGGTTGGAATGGCAAACGAAGATGCTGCTCGTGAAGGTGACGTGTTAGTCATCACAGTACCATTGGCTGCTCAAAAACCAACAGTTGAAGGAATCAAGGAATTCTGTAAGGACAAGATTGTCATGGATGCAACTGTGCCTCTGGAAACAGCTATCGGTGGAAAACCGTTCAGATTCATTGACCTAATGGAAGGATCAGCAGCTGAGAGAACCGCTTCCATTTTAGAAGGAACCGGTGCAAAGGTAATCTGCGCATTCTGTAACATTTCAAATTCACACCTTGCAAACATTCCGGAAGACATAGACTGTGACTGTCTTATTGCAGGCGATGACAATGACGCTAAAGCTCAAGCTGCAGAAATCATCGACAAGATTCCTGGAATAAAGACTATTGACTGCGGAATTCTGGAAAAAGCAAGAATCATCGAAAAAATCACACCATTATTAATCGGATTGAACATCAAGTACAAATCCCACTATGGTGGACTTAGAATCACCGGAATTCCTGCTTTAGACAAGGATTAGATTTACATGGATTCATTTGAACATTTGATTGGCAGCAATGTTGATGAAATTGATTTGGATGAATCCGATGATTTTATTTTTGCAAAAATCCCCTACAACACCAAGCTTTGCGGAAAAAAATACCCATCATCAAAACTGAAACTTGCAGATTTGGATTATTTCAATTTAATAGACTTTTCTGAATTGTTTAAAAAGGAAGCTATTTTTATAATATGGTATGACGGCGAAAACCGATTGATTAGTGATTTGGAGATTTATTATATGTCCAATGACTTTGATGTGCTTTTTGGTGATTATTATATAATCAAAAAAGCCATTGACAACGGCCAGGCCCATAACCTGACTGAAGGCGACACCAAATATTTGGGAGCATCAAGACTTTCTGAAAAGGTTCCTCAGCCAAACAGTGATAAATTGACCAATAAAAGGGAATTGGTTTTAAAGAAAAAGTATCTTCAAAAGATAATTGATGAAATATCATACAAATGCTCTTTTTAAGGGGTGATTAAATATTATCAATTCAATGAGGGGTTTTGAAAACTAAGTTTTAACGAGGTCTTTACCTAAGATGGAAACTGTTTAATTACCATTTCAAATAATAGTTACATTTATATATTATTTCAATAATATGCTTATAGAAGGAATTACTTTTAAAGTAAGCCTTTATTGGGAAACCAAATGATTAGTTTTAATGTCTAATATGGAATATTGTGGGGATTTAATCTCCTACAATAAGGCATTAATTTGACTTTTTTTATAAAAATTTACTTTAAATTAATTTTTCCATGATTTTATTTAATCATTAATATTATCATATATAAGTAAAAATCACTATTTTAAGGACAACACTTCAGAATGATCTCGCAAAAGAGTATGCTGTAGAAGGATTGTCAACTTGTCCGTTAATGAGACAAGGCAAGTGTATTAAGCGGATTTTGCAAAACCTTACGGATTCTGCGATGACGTATGGAAAGCTATTTACCGGTACGTTTTTGCACTTGCACATTGCGTTCAGGAAATCTGGTATTATAAGAATGGATAAAGACTCGGGGTGCAGCTATTGTTTTTGCAATGACGGTTTAAGGCTTGAAATGATGAAACTGGAAGCAACAGACATTAAAGCAAAAGAGAAGAGTAAATATTACTTAAAAGCAATATTGTCAAACTCCTTTTGGGCGTTTTCATAAAAGTGTCCGAGCTCACGGCCATTGACAAAAATGTGGCTTACTGTGATTGAAACGCTCATCTCATAGTTTTTGTTAACTTTTCCCCAGGTAATCAGGGGCTGGATTGCCCTGCCGTCAACCACACAGTTTGTAAGCATGTCAAAGTCAACCCATGGAATGCATGAAAAGTTTGCAATGTTTTCAAGGTCACGTTTTTCCATCTCAAGCATGCATCCTTCCTTTCTGCCTTCCAAAATATCTGAAGATAAATCCTTTACATAATCATGCCATTCAAGCATACTTTCAAATTCCTGAGGGATTTTAACTCTCATTTCACGGTAAATCTCTTTTTCTTCATTCATTATCGGTGTCAGGCCTTCAAGAAATTCATGTTCAATAGCTTTGCCGTCAATTATCCTTCTTTTAAGCTGGGCAACTGAGTTTACAGCATTCATAAGGCATCCCAGACTCATGATAAAAAATGACCTGTCAGTTTCATGACACCATTTCCACATCTTCTCCACATTAATCCTTGCTGACATCGCATATCTTGTTGATAAAAAATTAATGAAGGGATTTTCATCTAAATTTAAATCAATTTCTCTCATTTTTAAACAAAACCTCAATAATAGTTACTTTTTTATATGTATTTAATGATATATATTAATGTTATAAATCATATGTGGTTTTGTTATAATGAAAGTAGTAATTGTAGGTGGTGGAGCTGGAGGAATCTCTACAGCTTCAAATATACGCAAATTGGATAAGGATATAGAAATTACAGTAATCACAAGAGACAACAAGGTAGCATATTCTCCATGCGCAATTCCTTACGTACTCTCAGGTACAATCGAATCCTTTGATGACATTGTCATGAGAACTCCTGAAGACTATATGGAAAAGGACATCGATGTCATTACAGAAGCAGAAGTGACTGCAGTCGATTCAGATAAAAAGACTGTTACCTATAAAAAGGACGGCAGTGAAACCGTCATAAACTGGGATAAGCTTGTGCTTGCAACAGGTGGAAATCCGTTTGTCCCTCCAATGGAAGGAGTGGACCTTGATGGAGTTTTCAGAATCAGAAACATCGATGACGGTATCAGGGTACAGGAAGCAATGAAGGATGCCAAAAGTGCTATCGTTACCGGAGCAGGTTTAATCGGTATTGAAATAGCATTCGCTTTAAAAAAGCAAGGCTTGGACGTTATATTAAGTGAAATGCTGCCTCAAATCGTTCCGAGATCTCTTGACAAGGACATGTCCGACATTTTAGTTAAATACCTTGAAATGGAAGGAATCCAGGTTGTTTTAGGAAAACCGATCACCAAGCTCATTGGTGACGGCAAGGTCGAAAAGGCATGCTTCGGTGATGAGGATCTCTATGACGCTGACATGGTCATCATGGCAACCGGTGTAAGGGCCGAATTGGATTTGGCCAGACAGGCGGGATGTGAAATCGGAAGATGGGCAATACTGGTAAACGACAGAATGGAAACTTCAGTGGAAGACGTATATGCAGTTGGAGACTGCGTTGAATCAAAAGACCTGATTTTAGGTTCAAATACAATTTCACAATTGGGTACCACTGCAGTGCGTGAATCAAAAACACTGGCACGCACAATCTGCGGTAAAAAATCCAAATTCAATCCTGTATTGAACTCAATGGTATCCAAAGTCGGTAAACTGGAATTCGGTGCCGTTGGATACACTACAAGTTTCGCTCAACAGAACAGAATCAGACCTGTTGTGCAGAAAGTGCAGGCTCTAACCAGAGCACGCTACTATCCTAATGCAAAACCAATGGACATTAAAGTTATATGTGATGGAAACGGAACCATTATAGGCTGTCAAATCATAGCGGAAGAAAGAGTGGCTGAAAGAATCGATACAATGACACTGGCCATTACCGAAGGATTGACCTGCTTTGATTTAAGCAATATGGAATTTGCATATGCACCGCCTGTATCAATGGTGACAGACCCATTAATCCTCGCAGTTGAAGAAGTTAGTAAAAAATTCAATTAAATAATTTAGGAGATGATAATTATGCCAGAACATGGACACGGTCATCACGGTCACGGAGGCCAGATGACACCTGAACAGCAAAGACAAATGATTGAGCAGGAAATTAGACTAGCTAAAAATCTTGGTCAAATCAAGCACAAGATTGTTGTAATGAGCGGAAAAGGTGGGGTCGGAAAATCCACCGTAGCGGCAAACCTCGCTGAAACATTACAGAAATTAGGATTCAAGACAGGAATATTGGACGCTGATATTCACGGACCGAACATACCTAAGATGCTGGGTATTGAATTGTACGGTGAATCGTTCCAGGAAAACCAGTTTGAACAGTTCAAAGCTATTACAGAAGCAGGTCTTGCAAGTCATGACTTCAAAAACGATGAGGAAAAAATTGCATTCATTGAATCTAAAAAAGAGGAATATTCACATTCAATCTTCCCGGTAGTAGCTCCAAGCGGTCTTAAGGTAATGTCAATGGCATTTCTCCTGGACAGCATCGACACACCAATCATCTGGAGAGGACCGCAAAAAACAGGTGCAATCAAGCAGTTGATATCCGATGCACATTGGGGAAGCCTTGACTATCTGATAATCGACAACCCTCCGGGCACTGGGGATGAACCATTAACAGTTCTTCAAACCATTCCCGATGCCGATGCGGTCATTATGGTAACCACTCCTAACGTAGTATCCCAGGAGGACGTTTTGAAATGTGTCAAGATGGTTCAGCAGATGGGCATTCAAAAGATTGGCCTAATTGAAAACATGGCATACTATATCTGCCCTCACTGTGATGAAAAGCTTCACATTTTCGGTGAAGGTAATGGAGAGGCTTTTGCAGATGAGATGGAAATCACATACCTGGGTGATTTGCCGATTGAAGAGAAAGTGTCAGATTCACCTAACCATGACGGTGTTGTCTCAACAATTGCACCTGATGATGTGGTTTCAAAAAGGTTCGTTGAGATTGTAGGTGAAATTCAAAAAGAGTTTTAGATAATAGAAGTGTTTAATATATAACTCACTCTTGCTATATTTACGATGTATCCTAAGAAATTAGGATCTTCTTCTAATTTTTTAAAGCAATCCAGTTTTTCTATTACATATTCCTTGTTTTCATCCATTACATTCAGTGAGAAGTACTGCATTCCGTTGATGTATTCCAGTTCGTCTGTAAATATTGGGACAATATATTCGCCGTCATTTGCGTATGGAATTTTAACAGGCTTTTCATCTTCCACAGAGATGATGAAGTATTTGTCTTTGATATAATCTTTAATTTCAGCTTTGGTTTCATCAATCGCTTTTTGGTTTTGATTTTCACTGTGCATGTAAATCATGTTGATATGATTTTTCAGTTCAGGGTGTTTTATCTCTTCAATTTTCATTACATTCATATATCTATTTAATGATATTTAACATTTAATTTAGGTTTAACTAAAATTTATATTCTATTAACTTCAAAGATATATTTGCGTACTAGAGGTGAAATATTTGATTAATAGAAATACTAAATTTTTAGTGTTCTTATTGTTTTTATTAATCATCACTATTCCCGTTACTTTTGCAAATGAGAATTTAACAAGTGAATCAATAAGCGATGAGATATCACAGCTCAACAATGCAAATCTATCTGTTAGTGATGAAAATGAAATATTAAGAGCAAATGATGTTTATTTTGATGCATCTGCTGCTAGTGATGGTAGCGGTTCCCAGAGCAGTCCGTATAAAACAGTATCATCTTCAAAATTAGGTACTATAAACCACTTTGCACCCGGAACATATACAATAAGCAGTAGCTTGTCAGCTTTGTTTTCATCATCTGCAATGACATTTGTTGGTGAAAATAGAGATGCTACAGTTCTGCAATATACCGGCAGCGGAAATTTCATTTCAACCGGTTCTGACCTTACCTTTTCAACAATAACTCTTAAAGGGGCAAGCATTGTAAGTACCGGGGGTCTTTTGACAGCTTCAAACACTGTTTTTGACAGTGGAACAGCGCCTGTTGAGGAAGAATCTGACCACACTTACTATGACAATTCCTATGGTGGTGCAATAAAGCAGTCCATTTCATCTTCAGGATTTGACTGGGGAAGCATTTTTGGAGGTTCAACCACAACCGGAATGAAAATAACCGATTGTGTTTTTAAAAACAATTATGCCGCTTATGGTGGAGCAATATATGTGGAAGGTGGAACTTGCGAGATAAAAAATACCAAATTCGAATCAAACAGTGCAAAAAATCATGGCGGAGCTATTTCTGCCATGAATGACGTTAAGCTGACTGTAGACAACTGTGAATTTAATGGTGATTTCTCACAGTATGACGCGGGAGGTGCAATTTATTCATTCAACTGCAGTTCTATAAATATTAAAGACAGCAATTTCAATGACTGTGTGGCTACTTTTGGACCTGCAATAGCTTCACTTGAATCCACAGTCACTATCACAAATTCCAATTTCAACAGAAATAAAGCCGGCTGGCAAGGAGGTGCAGTTTATGCGATGTATGGCTCATTGACAATCACATCTTCAAAATTCAATGAAAATACAGCTAAAAATGGAGGGGCTGTATTTGCAGATAATCTGACATATTTTGAAGTCAGCGGCGGGGAATTCAAAAACAATGCTGCTAATGATACTGCAGGGGCAATTTTTGCATTCTCAAACAGGGTAAATAAAATTCAGACAACTTATTCAAACAATAATGCAAACAAAAACGATGATTTATATCAGACAGCCACTATTGATCTTATAATTGGAAATGAAGACTATGAAATGATACAGTACAAATCTTCATATAATGGTGTCCTTCCATCCAAGTATGATTTGAGAAGCCTAGGATGGGTTACACCAGTTAAAAATCAAGGTCAGAGCGGTAACTGTTGGGCATTTTCATCAATAGCAACACTGGAATCAGCAATCCTAAAGGCCACCGGGAAACAATATGATTTATCAGAAGGAAATTTGAAAAACCTGGCAAACAGATATTCTGATATAGGTTGGGATTTTGAAACCAATAACGGTGGAATGTATCCATTTGTATTCGGTTATCTTACAAGCTGGGCAGGTCCGGTAAATGCAAGTTTGGATCCGACAGACGACTGGGATGTAATTGCACCTATCTTGAACAGTGCAGTTCACATTCAAAACATTCTGTTCTTGCAGAGAACATCATTTACAGACAATTCCGCTATCAAAAAAGCAATAATGGATTATGGTGCAGTGGCATCAGAAATCTACTGGTCAAATAGCTATATTCATGGAAATGACTATTATTACACTGGAGATGAAGGAAGAAACCATGCAATTTCTGTAGTTGGATGGGACGACACCAGAACTGTTTCAGGAGCTCCGGGTCCAGGTGTGTGGATAATCAAGAACAGTTATGGAACAACACATGGTGATGGGGGATATTATTATGTCTCATATTACGATAAGTCATTGTTCAGGGTATATGACGAATCCTATAACTCATTTGCCGTTGTTTTCAATGACACCATAAGATTCAATAAGAATTATCAGTATGACGCTGCATTTACAGATTACTTCATTACAGGAAATAAGGAAATGTGGTATAAAAATACGTTCACATCTACAGGAAATGACATTCTTCAGGCGTTTTCCACATACTTTAGACGAGTAACTGCATGGGAAGCTCAGATATTTGTCAATGACGAGCTTAAATCAACACAGTCTGGAAAATCCAACTTCGGCTACTACACCATTAATCTGGACAATCCGATACCTCTTAAGGCAGGTGATAACTTTACAATTTCCCTGAAAATTACTTGTAATGCAAATGCAGACATTCCAATTTCAGAATCTGGTCCTCAATACACATTGGTTAAGCAATATTTCAAACCCGGAGTATCTTTCTTCAGCACTGACGGAAAAACATGGACAGACTTCTACGGATATGAAGCAACCTATGGAAGTGGAGAGACAGGCCATAACTACTTCAATCAGGTTGCATGCATCAAGGCATTTACTTCAAAGGGCAGTGATGAAATTTTAAACACAACAATAGAAATAACTAATGTTGATTCTAAAGGTGTTACTGTTAATGTGGCGGATGTTAACGGTTTAAAAGTCAATACCGGAATTGTAGAGTTCATGATTGATACAAACAGATTCACATCAAAGGTTACAAATGGTCAGGCAAATGTCAGTGTGTATTTAAAACCTGGAAATCATAATATAGGCGTTATATATAATCAAAATCAATATTACTCTGATTCAAACGACTTTAAGACTGTAACTTTGGACAAGGAAACACCTATGATTTCTATTGAATCTTCAGACATTGAATATCCCAATGATTTGGCGGTTAAAATCAGTGTGGCTAACGCTTTGGGTCAGGATTTGGACATTCCATTTACAGCAGAATTAAATGGTGTTAATTGCACAGAAAAACAATTTTATGTATCTAATTTAAAACCTGGAAATTACACCATTAAGGTTTCAACTCAATTAACTGATGAATACAATTCAAATTCAAAAACAATGACCGTTCAGGTATGCAAAGTTAAGCCTGCATTAACTCTTGAAGTTGGGGACGTATCTTTTGGAGAAAAGATTAATATTGTGGCAACACTTTCAAATAACATTACCTCTACTGTTAAAGTTAACTTAAACTTGAAATCATATGATGTTAATGTTATAAATGGTGTGGGTGGTTTAACGGTTGAAAATAATTTGAATTCGGGAAATTACCTTGTTTTTGCTTATCTTGATGAAAATGACTATTATTTGAAAACATCTTCAAGTGTCTCATTTAATGTAAACAGGATAAAAACAAATCTAACACTATTTGCCACAGACATTGCAGAAAATGAGAATGCAACAGTTATGGTCTATTTGCCAGTGGATATTTCTGAAACACTAACATTGACTATTGATAAAAAAACATATCAATCAAAAGCTGAAAATGGTGAAGTATCATTTAATGTTCCTGATTTGAAATTAGGAAAATATGAATTTTTTGTTGTTTTCAATGGAAATGACAAATATGACTCAGCATCAATTTCCGATTCTCTCAGTGTTTTGCAAAAAACAAAAGAAAATGCAGATTTGAGTGTCAATGTTAATATTGAAGGCAATAATGTGGAAATTGATGTGAATTTACCTGAAGATGCAATCGGAGATGTTACAGTTAAATATGGCTCACAGAGTTTAATCAGCTCTCTGGTCAATGGAAAATGTAAATTCGCTATAAATGATTTGGCAAATGATGATTACACATTCATTATCACATTTGAAGGTGATGATAAATATAAGTCCTCAATCATACAAAGGATTATTTCAATTGATGTTAAACCAACTGTATTAAGTACAATCATAGCTGAAAATTCCACAAGAGCTTATTTGAGCGGTACAGATTATCAATCAGTATTCACTGATGAATACGGTAATCTATTAGCTAATACTGAGGTCACATTCATTGTTAATGGAAATGAATATTGCGTCAAGACAAATCAGTTTGGAATTGCAAAACTAAATCATGGTTTTGCACCGGGAACCTTTGAAATTACAATTCTAAATCCTCAAACAGGTGAAAATCTGACAAGAACAATGACTATTGTTAAAAGAATAACTGAAAATGCAAATATTCTTATGGATTATGGTGATGCTGCAAGTTATTCGGTTAAAGTTCATGCTGATAATGGAAATCCTGTAGGTGCAGGGGAACTGGTTACATTTAAAGTCAATGGCAAGACATATTTTGTTAAAACAGATGCAAATTCATATGCTTCTTTTAAAATAAAACTATTGCCTAAAACATATACTATTACAGCCGAATACAGGGGATCAAAGGTTTCCAATAAGATTGTTGTAAAACAGATTTTGAAAGCTAAAAACGTTTCCAAAAAGAAATCAAAAAATGTTAAGTTTTCAGCAACTTTAAAATCTTCAAAAGGCAAAGCTATCGTTGGTAAAAAAATTACATTTAAATTTAAGGGTAAAAAATACACTGCAAAAACCAATAAAAAGGGCATTGCAACAATCACTCTTAAAAAAGTTAGTGTTGGAAAATATAGGATAACTTCAACTTATCTTAAATCAACCATTAAAAATACAATTCAAATCAAAAGATAGGTTAATTCAACCTATTTTTTCTCTTTTTTAATTTTTTTGTATAACTAAATTTATATATTCATATAATCAATATAATATCGATATAATATTTTTTATATCGTGCGTATTTGAGGGAGGTGAAATTATCAAATTTAGCCTTAAAAAGATAGTTATGCTAATGATAGTGTTAGCAGTATTTTCTTTAAGTTTATCATCCGTATCTGCAACGGCAGTAAACGACACGGATTTATCTATTGATGATAATTCACTATTAAATGAAATGAAAATTGATGAAAATACAGATTTGTTAACTACAAATGATGAAGATGTTTTAAATGCAGATATAACTCCTGATGTTAAAATCAGTGATAATATAAATTCTGCAGAATCCAAAAACATCACCAAGGGAACTACAGTTACAATCAATGTTCAGGCAACTGCTGATTTCAGTTATCATTATGATTCAAAAGTTGCCACTCTTTTTGTAAATGGAAATTCCATAAAGACAACTAAGCTATTGTCATATAACTATAATGACAACGATCGTAGGGGAAGTTTTGATTATACTTTTTCAAATGATGGAACATATGATGTGAAAGTAGTCCTTGAGGCATATCCGGGTTATGCAGTTTCTTATGGTGAAGCTACAAGTAATGTTATAACTTATGTAGTGGGAACAGGTTCTGGAAATGGTGAAACCACAAATTCAACGGTTGATAATGGTACAACACCAGCAACACCTGCTGATGGGTCTGCAAGCTTGACAATATATGATATGGCTTATCCTATCAATTCTACCATTTATTCCAATGGAGATTATGTTTCAGATATTGCATATAATATAGTCAAGTCAGGTGATGGTTTCAGTGATGAGAATTTGGAAGTTTATGTAAATGGTCAAAGTGTAGGAAGAAACACTCCAAACAATAGTAATCGTTTAGGCAATTTGACTTTTAATGAAGATAAGGAATGGACTTTAAGTGTAGTGTATACTGCTAGTGTTAATGGTAAGACTATTACTGTAACAAGTAATACCTTGACATTTATTACCAGAAACACTTCCGGTGGTGAAGCTAACAGCACTGGTGATAAAACAAATACTACTGGTAATACTACTTCAGGTGAAAGCAATGTTACTGAAAACAGTACTTCCGGCGAAACCAATGCTGCTGGTAATAATACTGGCGATGAAACTAACCAAACTACTCATGGAATAGAATTGAAAATCAGAGATTCCATACGTGCCTCTGAAAATGTAATCACACTCACACAAAAAGAAAATATTATTATTCAGTATTATGTGACTGTTCCATCAGGAGATTTATTGGTTAATGAAATAATCATCCTATGTAACGGTGAAGCATTAACAACCATATCCAGTCCTGTAAGCAATGCTTTTACAAATATTGGAGGCAGCATATTTTTAAATGAAACTGGAGATTATGTATTCACTGCACAATATAAGTATTATGAATTTTTAGGAAATGGAATCCATGGTGATGTATACAGTAATTCATTAACATATCATGTTTTAATTTCCAATGAAACCGGTGAAGTTAGTGAAACCCTTTCAATAAGTATTGATGATGTTGAATATCCTACAAAAGTTATCGCAAATATCAAATCTAATGTGGATGGGCTATATGTGGTGAGTGTAAACAGCAATACTTATGATGTTACTGTAAGTAATGGTGTAGGGTCTGTCAGTTTTGAGATGGCAGTTGGAACATACACTGCAAATATTGCATCAAAAACCAATTCAAATCTTAAAAATTCCACAACATTTACAGTTAAACAGTCCAGTGTAAATACAACTGGTGATAATGATGGTACTGGTGGAAATTCTGTAAATCCAACTGATGACAGTAACACAACTGGTGATAATAATGG
>CAZQWN010000023.1:0-12249 GCA_964596915.1 uncultured Methanobrevibacter sp. | reverse complement strand
GTGGAAATTCTGTAAATCCAACTGATGACAGTAACACAACTGGTGATAATAATGGTACTGGTGGAAATTCTGTAAATCCAACTGATGACAGTAACACAACTGGTGATAATAATGGAAATGCTTCCGGAAATAATTCCGGCAATAACGGCACTTCACCAGTTGACAATACCAATGGTACTGATTCAAATAATAACACTGGTGGAAATCCTGTAAATCCAAATGACAACACAAATGGAACAACTCAAAAGGATTCATCCATACAAGCCAGTGATTTAACAAGAGGATACAACAGTCCGTTTGATTTTAAAGCTACATTTTACGACAATAACGGTAACTTATTGAAAAATACAGAAATTCTATTCATAATAAATGGAAATGATTACAATATTGTCACCGATGAGTATGGTGTAGCTAAAATAGTTAATAAATTGTCCTCCGGAACATATGAGGTAACAATATTCAACCCTGCAACCTCTGAGACAGTTATCAGAAATGTTACTATAATGGATAGAATTACAGATTACAAGGCTTTGACCGTGGATTATACTTATGCTGCTAGTTATAAGATTCGTTTATTTGCGGATAACGGTAATCCTGTAGGTGCAGGAGAATCAGTTGCAATAACCGTTAACAAAGTTAACTACACTGCAATAACCAATTCACAAGGTTATGCAATTTTAAGCATTAAAAATAATAATTTGGTGCCAAAAACTTATACCATAAGCGCCACATACAAGGGAGTAAAGGTATCAAGTAAATTGGTTGTCAAACAGATTTTGAAATCCAAAAATATGAATTTCAAAAAGTCTGCAAAAACCAAAAAGTTCACAGCAACTCTAAAAACATCCGAAGGAAAAGCAATTAAAAACAAAAAGATTAGCTTCAAAATCAAAGGTAAAACATACTCTGCAAAAACCAACAACAAAGGTGTGGCTACTATAAAAGTTACCAATTTAAAAAAGGTTGGAAAATACAGTGTAACAATTAAATATCTTAAAAATACAATTAAAAAAACAATAAGAATTAAAAAATAGAGGTTATTGACCCTTTATTTTACGCGTACTTGAGGTTTTACATGACTAATAAAAAAATTTTATTGTGTATTTTTTTAATATTGTCTTTGATTTCAATCACTGCTGTATCAGCACAGGATAATACTACAGTTTCTGAAATCCAGGCAATTGATGATATTGAAGAAATACATGTTAATAATGATTTGGGAGATACTCAAGAGGAAATAGTATCTGCCAGTGATAACGGAACAGGCAAGGTAGGTGAAGGAGATGACATTTATGCACAGACAATGTATTTCAATGCTTCAGCTCCAAGTGATGGTGACGGATCAAGATTAAATCCATACAAATACGTAACTGACGCCAGATTGCCTTATGGTGTTACCGCCTACTTCGCCAATGGTGTTTATGAATTAAACGGAAATATAGATTTATATTCAAATGACGGATCTGAATTGTTTTCATATCCGAGTAAAGTAACCTTATTTGGAGAAAGTACTGATGGAGTGATATTTAAATGCATCAATTCAAGTAATGTGGCATTTATTGTAAATGATAACTCCAGATGCTATGCTTATAACATGACTTTTGACAATGCTGTTGTGCAAAACAACGGAAGATTCGAAGCATACGGTTGTGTGTTCAAAAATGGAGTTGCTGTTGATACAACTGCATCTTATTATTCCACACGTAACAATGCATTCGGAGGAGCAATCTACTCTCCAGGTTCTCATTATGCAACATACGGATCCGGAATGAAATCATATTTAACATTGGAAAATTGCTTATTTATGAATAACTCTGCCGTTTATGGTGGTTCAATATATCATAAGTATGGAAATACCATAATTAGAAATACAAAATTTATTGACAGTTACGCAAGTCTTTACGGTGGAGTATTGGCAACTGATGGTGGAGACATTCTAATTGAAAACTGTGAATTCTTAAATTATCGTGCTTCTGGAGATGCGGGAGGTGCAATATATTCCAAAGTTACAAACTTAACAGTCAAAAACGCCAATTTTACTAATGGTTATGCTGATTTTGGAGGAGCAATTTGTGATTTGAACTCTGATTTGATTGTGGAAAATGCTAATTTTTACAATAACACCGCCAAATATGAAGGCGGAGCTATTTACATAATGTACGGTGATATATCAATCAGCAAATGTAACATAACATTGAGTTCAGCTTTAGATGGTGGTGCATTATTTATTGATAACTGCACATCAGTTGATCTGATTAAAACAAATTTCAAACAAAGTTCAGCAAATAGATATGGTGGAACAATATTCTCAAACGGTAATGAAGCAACAATAGCAAATGATGTCACATTCGCTGATAGTACTGCGCCAATTGGACCTGTAGTATATCATCAGGACAAATATGATTATGATATTGGATATAACGCAGATTACCAGCTAATGAAATACAATTCTTCCTATGAAGGTGTATTGCCTGCAAGATATGACTTGCGTGAAGAAGGTTTTGTAACTCCAATCCGTGACCAGGAAGGTGGAGGAAATTGCTGGGCATTTGCAGGAATAGCTGCACTTGAATCATGTATTTACAAGGCAACCGGTAAAAGCATTGACCTGTCAGAAGAAAACGTTAAAAATCTGGTTGAATTGTACTCCGCATATGGTTGGCAGGAAGATACAAATGAAGGCGGACACTCAGAAATGACCTGGGGTAACCTGATCAGTTGGATTGGACCTGTTCTTGAAAGTGATGATCCATATGATGATTACTCCACATTGTCAACATTGATGAATGCCGTAATGCATGTGCAGAATGTATATTACTTGCCTGCACGTACAAGCGCATTGGATAATAATGCAATCAAAAAGGCAATCATGGATTATGGGGCTGTAAGTGTTGTAATGTATGCTGATTTTGACTCACCAATAAATTATGATGAAAAAACAGCGTCATATTTCTTTGCTGTGGGAACACCTGCTTATGTAAACCATGCAGTAACTGTAGTCGGATGGGATGACAATTATGATAAAAACAAATTCCCAATGGGAGATATGGCCGGTTCAAATGGTGCATGGATAGTTAAAAACAGCTGGAATACTGATTGGGGAGATAATGGTTATTTCTACATTTCATATTATGACCCTTCAGTATTTGAAGTTGGCAAAAAAAATGTTGCATACACTTTCATTTTAAATGATACAGTAAAATACAACAGAAACTATCAATATGATATTGGGGGAATGACTGATTATTTGTATCCGACCGGAAACAACCAGACATTATACTATAAAAATACTTTCACCTCCATTGGAAGTGACATTTTAACAGCGGTTTCCACAATATTTGAAGATGCAATGGATTATGAAGTAAACATTTACATTAATGATGAATTAAAACACACTCAGTCAGGCCATTCCTTTGCGGGTTATAATACAATTCCATTAACAAAAGAATATCAATTAACCTCAGGAGACAATTTCACTGTACAATTTAAAATCAGTCAGGCCGGTGGAGCTTCAATTCCAATCTGTGAAGTTGTAACTGCAACCAGATTAACATACTCAGAAGGAATCTCATTCTTTTCAACAAATGGAAATACATGGAATGACTTGTACACTTTCACTTTGGACCGTCCTGACATTGAACACATATACGCTTCACAGGTAGCATGTATCAAAGCATTTACAAGAGCCAGTGGAATCATATTAGGAAGTTCTATGGAATTAGGTGATGTAAATGCAAATACCGGTGAAGTTACACAAATCAAGGCTATTGTAAAAGATGAAAACGGTAAATTGGTCAATACAGGTTTTGTGACATTTGATATTGGCGGTAAAAAGGAAACAGTTAAGGTTGCTGATGGAATTGCTGTTTTAGAAACCACTTTTGACAGTGAAGGCACTTTTAATGTTAATGCAAACTATGATGGCGGAGACTATTACAAAAACTCAACTGGCACAGCCAAAGTGACTGTTGCAAAATCCATTGTCAAATCAACAACCCTTGAAGCTTCAAATCTTGAATACACTTATGGTGAATCCAAAGCTATTGAAGCAACATTGAAAGATATTGACGGAAATCCAGTTTTCAATGCTGATGTAACCATGACTATTAACGGAAATACATATACTGTTAAAACAGATAAAAATGGTGTTGCAAGCTTTGATGTCAGTCTGGCTGTAGGAGAGTATCTTGCAAAATTCGAATTTTCAGGAACCAGCTCTTTTACAAAATCATCAACTTCAGCAACTGTTAAAGTAAGTTCTGCTGGAAACATAACCTCTGATGTTGCAAATGTCCAGTACAATTATGCCGATGACGGTTCCGTCAGTGCAATTGTCACTGATGAAAACGGTAATGCGATTGCATTTGCTGAAGTGACATTAACAGTGGGCGATAAGACCTACTTTGCACAAACAGATTCCGACGGTGTTGCTAAATTCAATCCGGACCTTGCAAACGGTGAATATTCAGCATCAATTTCAGTTGCAGGCAAATCAGTTTCCCCATCCGCACCTAAAACAATTAAGGTGGATAAGAAAACTCAAACCGCAACATCTACCATTGAAGCGAAAGATACCGTAAGGGCACAAGGAAGCTCCTATGAAATTCAGGCAAAATTCTATGATGCATATGGAAGCCCATTGGCAGATAAGGAAGTCAGCTTTGAATTAAACGGAAACGATTACTTCCTGAAAACAGATGAATATGGTGTTGTCAAATTCTCAAACAATATGGTTCCTGGAAACTATTCAATTACAATAAATAATCCTGCAACTGGTGAAAGTGTAGTTAAAAACATCACTATCGTGAAAAGAATCACCGGCAATACAAATGTTCAGGTTGACTATACCTACTCCAAAGATTATACTGTACGTGTCTATGGGGATAACGGTAATGTTGTAGGTGCAGGAGAGGTTGTTACATTTAAAATCAACGGAAAAACCGCAACTGCAACAACAAACAGTGAAGGATATGCAACATACAAGATCAAAGGATTGCTTCCAAAAACATACACCATAACAGCTGAATATAAAGGAGTAAAAGTATCAAACAAGGTTGTTGTAAAACAGATTTTGAAATCCAAAAACGTTAAGGTTAAAAGGTCTGCAAAAACCAAGAAGTTCACCGCAACTTTAAAGACAACTGCCGGTAAGGCTATCAAAAACAAAAAGATAACATTCAAAATCAAGGGAAAAACATACAGTGGAAAGACTAACTCCAAAGGTGTAGCTACTGTTAAAGTAACTAAAAACCTTAAAGTTGGAAAATATAGTGTTTTAATTAAATATAAAAAAACATCAATCAAAAAAACATTGACAATTAAAAAATAGGGGTATTCAAACCTCTATTTTATTTTTTTAGGGAGATTAAAATGAAATTAAAAAATAATTTGGCTATTTTAGCATTGTTTTCATTAATGCTAATCATATCATTATCAGCGGTATCTGCTAGTGAAGGTATTTCAGATGATGTTGTTAGTGTTGATGAAGCTAATGTGGAAGATATTTCAGTTGATGATTCAGCTGAAGAGCTTGAAGTTGGAAATACAATTTATATAAGTCCTGACGGAACTGGTAGTGGTTCAAGTGAAGCGGACCCTACAAATTGGAATGCTGCCATGTCAAAAGCAAATTCCGGAGACACAATTCAATTTTTAAACGGAAACTATACTGAAATAAATAATGTGCATCAGCTAATCACAAAAAGCGTAACATTGAAAGGAAGTGGAAACTCAATTATTGATGCTCAGGAAGACGGCGGATTTTTCACTGTTAGCTATGGTGCACATGTGACCTTGGAGAATTTAACATTGCAAAAGGCATACACCGGTAAACATTATGGAGGACCTGACGGAGAAGATGCGCCTTTTGATGGTGAAGGAGGAATAATAAACAATGGAGAACTGACAGCCAAAAACTGTTATTTCTACTACAATAAGGGATTTGGTACCGAAGGAGGTTCAATACGCAACAATTATATCTGCAATGTTTATGATTGTGTATTTGACAGTAATTCAGGTAAGGCTGGAGCTTCAATATTCTGTGAAAAGAATTCCAAACTTAATGTCTACAACTGTGAATTTAAAAAAGGATTCTCCAAAAAGGGTAATGACATCTATGCCGATGAAAATGCAGTAGTAACAATTCATAACTCCACAATGGGTAATGCATACGGTAAATGCGGTTTGATTGTAATTAAAAAAAGCTATTTGTACATGTATGACACATACATATCAGGAGCTCGCTCTATTGACACTGCAGGTGTAATAAACATTGATAAACAGAGTACTGTTGAAATTTACAGATGTACTTTTGAAAAAAACACTGCAACCGGAGGTGTTCTTCTTTTCAATGAGAAAAACGAGGTTGGTGATGGTGATGGGGGAGTTATTGTAGTTGAGAAAGGTGCAACCAATGTCATTATTAAGGATTCTATTTTCAAATCCAACACTGCCAAGAATCGTGGTGGAGCTATTTATGTTGAATCAGATACATCAATAACAATTGATAACTGTACCTTTGAAGGAAATACTGCAGGTTTGGGGGATAACATTTACTGCTACAAATATGCGAATAGATTAACAATAACAAACTCCAAATTTGAAGTAAAATCAACTTTACAAACTACTGACATAGATTATGGTGAAAATGAAATAGTTAAAGTAACATTGGATGATGGAACTTATGGACTGTTAAACCCTACTTATACCATTTTACTGGATGGGGATGAAAATTATCAAATCAGTTCAGGAAATTCAGTAACTTTAAGCAATTTGGCTGCTGGAAACCATACTGTTGAGCTGGTTGGAAACGACTACAACTCAAACAGATACGCCTTCACAGAACCTTCAGCAATATTTGTAGTTGGTGGAGAAAACATTGAAGTAACCGTAACATATGCAATAAACGATGACGGCAGCATAAACGTTAAGGTGATTGATGAATACGGAAGAAACGTAGCAAACAAGGAAGTTACCGTAACCATCAATAACACTGAATTTAAAGCAACTACAGACAAGAACGGTGTTGGAAAAATCACACCTGACCTTGATGAAGGTGAATATGATGTGGACGTTAGTGTAGAAGGAAAGGTCATTTCAAACAAAACCTCCTCAAAAATTACAATAGCCAATTCCACCACTCCAATAAGTGATGTTGTCAATGTCGACTTTTCATATTCAGATGACGGATCAATCAATGTCGAGTTGAAAGATGAATACGGCAGGGTAGTGCCAAATACTGAAGTGTCATTGACTATAAATGGTGAAACATATACAGGAAACACCGACAGCAATGGAGTATGCATTATAACTCCTTCTAACACTGTAGCAGGAGAATATGATGTAAGCATTTCTGTCGCTGGTAAAAACGTGTCTGCAATCTCCCCTACCACTGTAAAGGTAATGCCTGCAGGAAGCATCTCATCAATAGTTGCATCAGATACCACTAGGGGATATGGGTGTGCTTATGATTTCAAAGCAAGATTTTTGGATAAAAACGCAAATCCATTAAAAAATAAACAGGTCACATTTGTTTTGAATGGAAATGAATATGTAGTTTCAACAGATGAGTTCGGTTACGCCACATTTGCTAATTCATTGTCTCCAGGAGTATATGAAATTACTGCAATTAACCCTGCAACTTCAGAAAGTGAAACCTATAAGTTAACCATTGTTTCCAGAATCTCTGATAACAAAAACGTGAATATGGACTATTCCTATTCCGCAAAATATAAGGTTCGTCTATTTGCAGACAACGGAAATCCTGTCGGTGCCGGTGAAATTGCAATTATAAAAATAGACGGCAAAAAGGTAGGTGAAGCAAAAACCGACAAGAACGGTTATGCTACATATACTGTTAAAAACAACAATCTTGCCGTCAAGACACACACTATAACTGCAGAGTATAAAGGCGTAAGTGTTTCAAACAAACTGGTTGTAAAACAGATTTTGAAATCCAAAAATGTTAAGGTTAAAAAATCTCTAAAAACCAAGAAGTTTACAGCAAGCCTTAAGACAACTGCAGGTAAGGCAATAAAAAACAAAAAGATAACCTTTAAAATCAAAGGAAAAACCTACAGTGCAAAAACCAACAAGAAAGGTGTGGCCACAATTAAAGTAACTCAAAACCTCAAGGTTGGAAAATACACTGTAACAATAAAATACCTGAAGGATTCAATTAAAAAGACTTTGACAATTAAAAAATAGAAGCGTATTTAAACTTCTATTTTATTTTTCTTTTTTTGGTATAAATTTAAGTGCTGCTGAGTTGATGCAGTATCTTGGAGACCCTCCCGGTCCGTCATGGAAAAGATGGCCCAAATGTGCATTTGATTTTGCGCTTCTCACTTCTATTCGTGTTGTTCCATGTGAAAAATCCCTGTTTTTTGTTATCACATCATCTGAAATTGGTTTTGAAAATGCCGGCCAGCCGCACCCTGAGTCAAACTTGTCCTCTGAAGAAAATAGAACTTCACCATTTACCACATCCACATATACACCTTCTTCAAAAAAGTTGTCATATTTGCCACTAAATGCCGGTTCTGTCATAGCAAGCTGTGTTATTTCATACTCTTCTTTGGTCAAGTGGTCGAATTCTTCATCGTCAATTTGATTTAAATCAACATGACAATAACCCTCGGGATTTTTTTCAAGATACTTTTGATGATACATCTCAGCAGGATAGAAACTGCTGATAGGATATGCCTCAACAACAATCCTTTTTTGAGATTCATGCTGCTTTTGTTTTAAGAAATTCAAAATAATGTCTTTTTGAAAGTCTTCCTGCCAGTAAATTCCTGTCCGGTACTGTGTTCCGATATCAGGGCCCTGACGATTCTTAGTGTATGGATCAATAATCTGGAAAAATTTCTCCAAGATCCCTTCAAGTGGAATGATTTTTGGATTATATGTTGCCTTTACAGTTTCAACATGTCCGGTTTTGCCGGTACATACCTTTTCATAGGTTGGTGCAAGGTCATGGCCGTTGGCATATCCGACTTCTGTCTGGTTGACTCCCTGTAATCTGGAAATGAATGCCTCAACTCCCCAAAAGCATCCTCCCGCCAAATAGATAACATGCAATTTTGTAAACATATTAATGAATTATCCAATATAGTATTTAAATTTTACAAAGTATAATTAATTGATAAATTGTATCTATAATAGTTTAGGCATGTCTAAACTTTTTGTTTGCCTAAATTATTCTTAAAAAACGATTATTTTATATATCATTAATTATTTAATACTTTATTGTATAATCAAAAATTATACCTACATAAAGGTAATTCAAATTTAGATTGAATTATTTTTTTACCTCAAGTACGCGCACGATTTGATTTAAATTTATTACCTTTATTAGTTTTTATCTATTTTTAAAATTGGAAAATTAAATTCCGACAAAAATCTTTTTTATTATAAAATTCATATTATAATTATATATTGGAGGAAGGCTAATGTTTTACAGTACAATTATGAAAATAGATTCAATTGACAGATTAAGAGATATTAGGGATGCATTACTTGTAGAACAAGGTATAAACCCTACTCGTCAAGGTGAACAAGCTATTAAAGTTGTAGTCGAAAGAATTGATGAAATCCAAGCTACTTTAGATAAATCCGCTAAAAAAAATAAAAACAGACGATTGTGATTAAAGTGATAAGGCGGGTAACAAGTAGCAGACGACTGCTCAGAAAAAGAATGTATAAGGCACCTCACACTCGTCACAGAAATGCCACATATTATCGTGAAAACAAAAATCTCGTCAAAGACCATCAGGAAAAGTTCAAAGTTATGAACGGGCCGAATATAAAACGTAAAAGAAGGCCTAAACGGGAAGTTGCTGGCGGATTTAAAATGTCTTACAGATATAGATATTATCTTCAGGAGGATATTGTTGAAGATGATGAAAATTCTGAAGAATTATAATTAATTCTTCTAAAACTCTTTTTTTTAATGCTTTTTTGTTCTGTTTGCATACATTATAAACCCTGCAGAAAGCATATTAAAATTTAGATTAATATCGATATTTTTCACTTATTTTGCTCAAATAAGCTGGAATGGCTCTTTGTTTTTAATTTAAAAATGTTTAAATCTATTTTTATTTTACACCTGAAGGGGTTGTTCACAAAAAAATTTATCAAAATGCTTGGATTTGACTTTTAAGCGATTTGATCCATTTAATATTTTTATACTTGAAATATTAATTATTATAATTAAAATTAAGGTAAAATTAACCCTTATTAATAGAATGTTTAGAAGTTAAGGGTAAAATAGGAAAATTTTTAGGCTTAAATAAGCTACCGTAATTCACCAATATTCAAAAATTCTTTGTAAGGATGTCAGACACCAAATTGAAAGATTTAAATCATTTAACTAATTTCATGCATCCATCGGAATGCAAATCAAAAGCTATGGATTGAACCGGATACATAAGAAACTATACTGATAAATATTGTGCACAAATAAGAGGCAAATCACGAAAAAGATACATTAAAAACCATATTGCAATCAATGTCAACACAAGAATAATTCTAAATTATGCTGCAAATAAAAGCCCAAAAACACGATACGCAATTCGCACCAGCTTAAATCACTCAATTAAACAATGCAAACCTCACCTATACTAAAAGACAAAGCACATGATTTAAGAAAAAAAATGAAATGCATAAATGGGGAAGTAGGAGCATTTGACCAAATACCATTAAAAAAAGGTGCAACAACAGGACACTACAGGCTGATGGTGTAACAATCTTCCGGCACGGCGTATATGCAAGAAGAATGAATGTGGAAAGCATTATTTCACCAATAAAAAGAAAATTCAATGGTGTTAATTTCAGTAGTAGCACATCTTTACTAAATAAAGAAACAAAATTCAAAGATGTATTAATAATATTTATGGAGGCCATATAATTATTTTAGGGGTGGGTTACTACAAGGTTACTTTATATTTAAATATTTAGTCATGCCTAAATATTATATAGAATATAATAATTTTCAAGTTATTATGTTCGCGCGTACGTGAGGTGAAATTATTAAGCGAAACTATGGATTAGCTATGGCTATCTTAGCTATTGCTGTACTATTTTTATGTTTAGGCTCTGTTTCTGCTGTAGATGAAAATCAATTAAATTCTACGCTTGAAACAGTTAATGATAATTCACAAAATGAAAATATTGTGATTGATGAAATTAATGAAAATAATGCTGATGATATTGATGTTAATATTGTTAGTGTTGAAAGTGAAAAAGAAAATAAGAATTTATTGAAAGCGTCTAATGATGATGTCTTAAAATCTTCTGATCAAGCAGAATTAAGAGATAAAGATACTGGTCTTACTGATGTTGTTGTACCTGCTGGAACTTCTGTTACTATTCAAGCAAATATGGAATATGATTATTGGACTCTTTATATGTCAACTGATGGTACAAATTTCGATAGTATTAAAAGTGATAATGGACATGCATATTGGTATGATTTATATTCATTTACACCAGAATCAGGCACCTATTATTTTAAGACTGTAAATTATTTTGACAGGTATGGTTCTCCTAGTAATATATTGACTTATACTGTCGGTGCTGCAGTAGAAGAAACACAAACAAGCATTTCAATTAACCCTACAACTGTAGCTCCAAATAGCTTGATTACAATTACTCCTACAGTTACCAAAAAAGAAACAAGCGAAGCAGTAGCTTTAGGAATTGTAAAATTCTACTATGGTGACGGAACTTACATGGGTGAAATTGACCTAAGCTCTCAAACTAGTTTTGAATATTCATCCGGTTTTGCAGCTGAAGATACTTATAATATCTATGCAGTATATCAGGAAAACGATACATATGCATATGGTGAAAGTACTTCCGATGCAGTAGCAGTTTTAGTAAGTCAGGACACAAGTAAAACTCCTGTAACCGTTACATTAGAGTTAAGTAAAACTGGTGCAGCTCCTGGTGAAACTATTACAATAACTCCATCAGTTAAAAACAATAACGGTGAAGATGTGACTGGTGTTGTGGATTTGTATGATGGAAATGGCAATCCAATAGATTCAGGTGTTGCTATTGGCTCTCCATATTCATATGCTGTTTCTCAAACTTCTGGAAGTTATCAGGTTTATGCAAAATATTTGGGTAATGAAACTTTGCATTATGCTCCTGAAACTTCCGCAAAATATAATTATAAGGTTAAAAAACAGGTTCAAATTACTTTAACAGCAAGTGCAGATGAAGTTACTCCTAGCACTTGGGGAA
>CAZQWN010000022.1:9790-26351 GCA_964596915.1 uncultured Methanobrevibacter sp. | reverse complement strand
TATTTTCAAGATTATTATTTTCCATAGTCATCACATATATTATATATTTACATATTATGATATGTTTATGTATTTAAATGTTTTCATATCATGATATTGTGATATGTAAATCATAAATTTTGGTCCACAACACTGAGAGAAACTTAAGCGAAATTGATTATTAACTAACACAGTTATATTTTATTTTAATATTTTTATTGCAGATATTGTAATTGAAAAGATTTTTTAATTTTGAATCAAACATCATAATAAGTTATATTTTCATGCAGATACTTCACATCATTTACCAGCAGAACATCCTTCGGATATTTTACATCACCCAATGAACGGTTTTCTAAAACTTTACATTCGAAAAACTCGGTGATTGCCACATCGGTAACAAATTCTGAGTGAAGCTGACTTGCATCATTGGAATCCATTATTACAATGTAATCCATTGAGTGAAAAACAGACTTCTGCCCAAGAGATTTCATCCAGTTTAATGTTTCATTGTCATAACCCTCATAATAGGATTCATTTTCAACATCATCAATCAGTTGGGAAAGATTAAACGGCCCTTCTGATGACACATTCAATTCCACTTTTTTTGAAGAATCACCAATCATCTGTGGATTGTCCATAGAATAACCTACAAATATCCCAAAAACAAGTAATAATAAAGCCAAAAGTATGATTAAAATTTTGTTGTTCATTTTATCACCCTTTGTGAAAGTGTAACTCAAATTTCAAAGTATTATTAAAATTTAATATACACAATAATAATATTTAAGAATTATTAAAAAAGGATTAAATTTAAAAAAAACTTTATATAATGTAATAATTAAATAAATAATTAAAAACAATTTGATTGTTATCATATAATTTATTTTTTAAATTAATGGTGTAGGAATTAAAAAATGAAACGTACAAAGAAACTGATTATAGCTATATTATTAGTAATCCTTATTGGGATATGGACCTTTATAGCTGGAGCATTATTCATCACCGGTCCTGACCTTACCTCTGAAAGTAGGGATATACTTGTTTTAGCAGGAGATAAATACGAACAGCCGAATGGTGCAGTAGATATGGCATTCATGGTTCATTTGGAAAATGGATCATTAGCTAATTACACACCAGTTTATCCGGGAGGAATGTCTCACCCTTCACGGGCAGCTCCAGGAGGACTAAGTGGAAACATGATGCTTCACGACTGCCTGTGGGACGGTGCTGACCAAGGTATGACATATGCTCAGGAAATTGTTGAGGCAAATACGGGCATGCACTCCGATGCGGTTGTTGTTATTTACAGTGAAGGTTTAGATAATATTATTGATTCCATCAGGCCACTCTATATAAACGGTAAAGTAAGTAACCTCAGTTCAGAAGACCTGGTAAGGCAAAATGACGCATACAACGGTTATGCAGGTAACGAAAACGTTCAAGGAACAATGTCAAGAGGAGATGCAGTAATGGAATTGGCTAAAGCATTAGCTAATGTTACCAAAGACCCTGACAAAAAGAGCACCATGATTCAGGAAGCACTTAACCAGTATTCAGAAGGAAATATCCTGATGAAACCTGAAGGTTCATTTGTGAAATTAATGGCTACTAAAGGAATCGAAAAATTAGCGTGACGAATTTTATCTTTAAAGAATTTATTTCTTTAAAGAACTTTTTTTTATTTATTAATCAACGTCTTTTAAGGCTTCAACCATATTCAAATCATTTATTTTATCTGAAAACAACAGATTAACACCTATTGATATTGCAAATGTTATTGCAGCAGACAGCAGTATATTTCCCCATGTCAATGTAGGTATATAATACAGAGAATCACCGGCTGCATTCATCATCAATGTCATAAAGTAAAATCCAAGGGGAATTCCCAAAATAAATCCAATAGAGGTGAATATCAGATTTTGTGTCAGCAATAATTTCCTTAAAACATTTGTCCTGAAACCTAAAACTTTTAAAGTTGCAATTTCTCTCTCCATTTCCGTAAATGACAATACTGTTAGATTATATAAAACCAGAATAGCCAGTGCAACCGCAACGAATGTCACCACATAAACCATCATCATCACAGCAGCAGTCATCTGATCCCAACTTTCCTTCATTTTATCTATGCTTGTAACAGATTTGATTGAATCGAAGTGTTCACCGAATTTCTCATCAGTCAAAATATTAGTCGGCGTGAAATTCAGGCCTTGGTCTTCCAATGTATCCGGAGACATTATCAACCCTTGAGAGATAGGTTCGGCATGAATCTGACCTACTTTTGATGAAACCCACTCATCATCCCCAACAATATGCCATTTAATCCTATCTCCAATTGTTAAATTGAACTTTTCTGAAAGCTTTTTGGAAATTGAAACATCACCTTCATCAATGTTTATCTGGTTTCGAGCGCCGTCAGTGTATGATATCAAATCCGTGTTGTTTGAAACCAGAAGCGTGACAGTATCTTCTCCGCCATCAGCCTTAATTTCAATAGATTGCTGCATAATAAAACTGCCGTTGGTTTCATTTAAAATGTAATATAACTCCAATGGATTGGCTTCAGTTGAAAGCAGCAATTTTGACTCGTAATGACTTATGTCATCATATTCCCATGATTTAAGCTCATTCATACTGTCGTTCATACCAAATGCGGCAATCAACAATGCCACACAACCCATCACTCCAACAATTACCATCAATGCTCTGAATTTGTTTCTCCTTGCATCTCTCCAGTTCCATCGGATATTGAAACTTAAATGATTCCAAAGCCCTGACTTTTCAATGAAAGTTTTTGAAGATGCGTTTGGTGCCTTGGGTCTTAATGTATTTGCAGGATTTTCCTTTGAAATTCTTCTGCATGACAGATAAGTGACAAAAACGGATGCTGCCACCATCAATACGGCAATATAGACAAAACTCATGTCAAAACCTGGATGCCAGCTGGGCATGCTGTAACTTGTCATCATTGTCGGGTAAAACATCTGAGGAATTATCATCGGCCCTGTTATCAAACCCAAAACAGCACCTGCCAGTACCGGCCAGAACCCAAATGATATGTAGTGAAGGATTATTGATTTGTCATTATAGCCAACAGCCTTCAAAATCCCAATTTGAGTACGCTGATGAGTAATGATTCTGTTCATGGTTGTCAGAAGTGTTAAAAAGGTAACCAAAATAAAAACAATTGGAAATACGTCACCAATCATCTTGTGCTGTGCCATTTCATCAGCAAACTTGGAGACACTGAGATGATCATCCTTTTTGGTGAATGACAGATAATCCATTGAATCATCAATCTTTTGGACAAACTCCTTATCTGACAAGTCATATTTTACAAGCAAAGTATTGTACTCTAAATTTTCAGGATACGCTTTATGTGACAGATAAGCAAATCCCATTTCATTAAAATCAGGTGTCAGTGAGCTTGGAGACACTTCATAGATATATTCCGGCGAATAGCCAATCCCTTTAATTTCCTTTGTAATTGTCATGTTGTCAAATTCAAATGTGATGTTGTCTCCAACATGCAAACCTCTTGCATCCGCAAACCTTTCATCAAGCCATACTCCAGAGGCATCCTGAGCGTTGAAGTCTTCACCGTCAGTTGTGTAAAATTTCGATATTTCACCCTTTTCTGCAAAATGCAACGTGATATCAGGTTTGTTTTCCATGTCTGCAACAGATTGGACAACTTCATGTCTCTCAGATTGTGTGGAAAAACCATTAATATTATTCATTGCGGAATCATCAAAATCAGTATTGTAAATCCAACCGTCAGCCATGTTGGTTTGGTCGTAGAATTCATCGGAAGTTTGCACTAACCCATAGTACTCCCCATAGATTCCGCTGTAAGCAAAAATGCCTAAAAATGCCATTAGAAATATAGCAATGAACTGTGTCTTATTAATTTTTATATCTCTCAGCATCTTTTTAGATAGTGACATAATATATTATATGAAAAAGGGAATATAAAAAAATATATTTATTTTACAATCACCTTCTCAAAAAAACATAGTTCTAATTAAACTATTTAAAATAATCTTGTGCAATTCACATTAACATCAGGGTTTGTTCAAAATCAACCAAATTGAAAATTAGGATATATATCATGCACAACAATAACAATCAAAAATTTAAATCTTGGACGTTAATGTTAAAAATTATCAGTATGAGTTAATTAACTCATTAAAAATTGCTACAGTTTCTTCTACTGATAGTTCAGCCTTTTTACTGACTTCAGCCAAATTTGCTTCCCACAATGAAATTTTACCCATTGGAGTTACTAAAAATTCAAATTTCCAGTTTCTTTTTGCAAGATCTCTTTTAAGAAGAGGATAAGAATTTAAAAGTTCCATGTATTTTGAATCAGCAGTAATTTTAACCATAATATAAAATTGAGACTGGCTATTCTTAAAGATTTTGTCACTAATCAAGTATAAATAGGTGAGATGGGATTTAAACCCATAAAGCACTAAGCACATGTTTTAAGCCGGCACCCTTAAACCAGACTCGGCACATCCCTAAAAGAATAATCCTGAAAGCTAACGCCAATAATCAATAATTAGTTTCAAAATTCATTAAAAAAAAAAATAGAGAAATAGGAAAAATCCTATTCATTGTCTTTAAGGGATTCAACCATGTTCAATTTCTTGAGTTTACCTGAAAACATTAAATTAACAACAACTGAAGCCACGTATGTGATTATGAATGTTATAATTAATGTTTTAATAGAAATTGTTGCATTAAGGTAGAATGAATCCCCCATTGTACCCCACAAGTACTGCAAGGTTTCACGACCCAAAGGAACACCTATTATGAACCCAATAGTTGTGAACCACAGATTTTGGGTCAGCAATAGCTTTCTTAAATAGGATGACTTGAAACCTAGAACTTTCAGGGTTGCAAATTCACGTTTAATTTCTGTAAATGACAGCAATCCCAAATTGTACAATACAATAACGGACAGCAATGCCGCAAATCCTGCCAGCATATATATCACCGACATTGAAGATTCCATCATCTCATCCCAACTGTCAGTTAAGGAATCCATTGAAAATATTGTATTGACGCCGGTAAAGTTATCGTTAACCTCCTTGGAAGTAATGACGCTTGTCGGAGTGTAGTTTAAATCCAAATCTTCCAATTTATCTTTTGTTATGATGATTCCCTGGGAAGTCGGATCTGAATGTAACTTGTCCACTTTTGTTGAAACCCATTTATCTGAACCCATAATGTGCCATTTTATTGTATCTCCCTCTTTAACATTCAACAATTCGGCCATCTTTACGGATAATGAAATTTCATTATCTTTGATTTCAATCGGATTTTTATTGTCATCTGTTGGAGAGTACAGCTCATTGTCATCAAGTACTGTTACAACACCCGATTTTTTCACATCATTTGCCTTGATTTCAATAGCCGATTCCATGAACCTTTCACCATCGACCTCATCAACAATGCTGTCAACCTGTGAAGTTGTAGCATTGTCATTCAATACCAGTTTGGATGAGTAATGGTTGATGTCTTCATATGACCATTCCTTCATCTCGTCAAAACCGTCCATACAACCAAATGATGCTACAATAATCATTGTGCATGCCAATACGCCTACAATACTCATTAGTGCCCTGAACTTGTTTCTTTTGGCATCACGATAATTCCATCTTACATTGAATGAAAATTTCTTCCAGATTCCTAATTTTTCCAAAAATCCTGATGTGGACACTTTAGGAATTTTAGGC
Organism: uncultured Methanobrevibacter sp.; assembly: GCA_964596915.1. Taxonomy (GTDB): domain Archaea; phylum Methanobacteriota; class Methanobacteria; order Methanobacteriales; family Methanobacteriaceae; genus Methanocatella. The sequence continues at coordinate 20,628 of CAZQWN010000022.1, read as the reverse complement.
TTTATTGAAGTTGATGGAGATTCATTGACAATTTTTCTGCAAGCAAGATATGAAATGACCACTGAGAGAACAATCATCAACGCAGTTACAATGACAAAACTCACATCAAATCCGGAAATCCATTTAGGAAACGAATATAACATGCTCATTTCATCAAACATTATCTGAGGTAAAGTCAATGGCCCCAATATGAAACCTAATATTGAACCTGCCAGTACCATCCAAAATCCGTAGGATATGTAATGAAACATTATTGTGCGATTTGTGAATCCCAATGCCTTTAAAACACCAAGTTGTGTCCTTTGGCTGTCAATGATTCTTGTCATTGTTGTCAATAAGGTCAACATGGCAATGACGATGAATATTACCGGAATAACATCAGTCATCATCTTGTGCTGTTCTGTTTCATCCTTAAACTCTGCATAACTTGGATGCTGGTCCCTTGACTGGAATGATGAATAGTCACTGTCCAAGTCATCATCAAGCTGTTTTTCATATTCAGAAGAGTTTCCATCATATTTGACCAGCAGAACATTGTATGGAACTTCATCCAGCGGAAATGCTTTATAGGACATGTATGCAAAGCCCATCTTATCATAATCGGGAATCATGGAAGAGTCTGATGTCTGATATACATGCTCTGGAGAATATCCCAAACCCCTGATTTGCTTTTCAACTTCAATTCCCTCGAATTCAAGTGTTATGTTATCCCCGACTGTCAGATTTTTAGAATCTGCAAAACGGATGTCCAGCCATACACCGTCATCATCTGAGAGATTGAACTTCTCACCTTTTATCACATAAAATTTGGATATATCATCGTCCTCCAAAAAGTGCAGTGTGATATCGGGGTCGTTGTCAAAATCGGCAATCGAATTTACAACCAGCTGACGTTCAGAGTCTTTAGTAAGGCTCAGATTGTTTACCTTATCTACAAAATCATCATTTAGATTTGATGCATAAATCCAGCCGTCGGCAAGATTTGTTTCATTGTAATATTGATCTGCAGTCTGTTCAAAGCCAAATGATTCCGCTCCAAAGCCCACAAATACATAAACGCCTAAAAAGGCCATTAAAAATATGGAGATAAATTGAATCTTGTGATTTCTTATATCCCTAATCATCTTTTTTGATAACATTTACTCACCACTCTTAAGTGATTCTACCATATCTAATTTCTTTATTTTACGTGAAAACATCAGGTTTACAAGTATTGACAGTGCAAAGGTTATTATTGCTGTTAATATGAAGTTTGTAAGAGATATTGAAGGCAATATGTAAAATGAATCTCCTGATGACTCCCACATTATTGCTAATATATAATAACCTACAGGAAGGCCCAATATGAACCCAATTGCTGTAAACCATAAGTTTTGTGTTAATAACAATTTTCTAAGAGCACTTGTTTTAAAACCAAGTACCTTCAAAGTTGCAATTTCCCTTTCAATTTCTGTAAATGACAGCAATCCTAAATTGTACAGCACAACGACTGCAAGCAGGCATGCGAAGAATATCAATATATAGATTAACAACCACATTGACTCTGTCATTTCATCCCAACTGGAAGTCATATCCTTCATGGAATTGGCCGCCTTGACACCATCATAAGTTTCATTTACATGTTCTGCAGTTATGACGCTTGTTGGAGTGTAATTCAAATCCAAATCTTCTAATTTGTCACTTGACATTATGAATCCCTGTGAGATAGGATCTGCATGAATTTTATCTATTTTTGTATTAACCCATTTGTTTGAGCCCATGATATGCCATTTGACAGTGTCTCCAACATCAACGTTTAACATGTCAGCCATCTTTTGTGAAATTGAAACCTCATTGCCCTTGATATCCAATTTATTCCAGTCATAGTCAGTTGGAGTTATCAAATCAGTGCCATTTAAAACCAAAAGCGAACCTGACTTTTTGACATTGCCCGATTCAATTTCGATAGCAGATTCCATTATCTTATCACCATTGACTGCACTGACCACATCATCAATTTGCTCATCGGTTGCATTCTCGTTGATTACCAATTTTGAATCATAATGGTTAATATGTGAATATTCCCATTCTTTAAGGTCATTCATTCCATCATACATTCCGAATGCACATACAAGAAGTGCACTGCATCCAATTACGCCGAAAATTGTCATCAATGCTCGGAACTTGTTTCTTTTTGCATCCCGGTAATTCCAGCGAATGTTAAATGACAGACGTTTCCAAAGCCCCAATTTTTCTATCAAACCTGAAGATGACACCTTAGGCACTTTTGGCCTTATTGTATCTGCCGGTTTTTCATCAGAAATGTTTTTGACAGCATAATATGAAACTGCAAGTGACATTATCACCATCAACGCAGCAACATAAACAAAGTTCATGCTCCAGGCCGGATTCCATGAAGGAATTTTATAGGTTGCACTCATTGATGGATAAAATAGCTGTGGCAGTGTCATTGGTCCTAAAATCAATCCCAAAATGGAACCTGCCAAAACAAGCCAGAACCCATATGAGATATAATGCAAAATAATTGAATGATTCTTAAATCCACTAGCTTTGAGAATTCCAATTTGATTTCTTTGATGAGTGATAATCCTTGTCATTGTTGTTAAAAGGATTAACATTGCAATCAGAATAAATACAACAGGGAAAATGTCCCCCATCATTTTGTGCTGATCCATTTCCTCTGAAAATTGACTTACGCTTGAGTGTTCTGCCCTTTCAACAAATGTACTGTAATATCCATCCATATGATAAGATAGTATATCATTATAGTTTTCGGCAGTTCCATCAAATTTAACATTCAAAACATTGTAAGTGATATTGTCTTCAGGAAATGCCTTATAAGACAGATAAGCAAAACCTATTTTATTGAAATCCGGAATTACAGATGATGTTGATGCATGATAGACATATTCCGGAGAATATCCCAAACCTTTAATTTCCTTTTCAATTTCATATCCTTCAAACTCAAAAGTAATGTTGTCCCCGACTTTCAATCCCTTTGCATCTGCAAAGCTCTTATCAAGCCACACACCATCACTATCGTTGATATCCAGCTTTTCACCTTCAAGCAGATAAAATTTAGATATTGTATTGTTTTCAACAAAGTGCAGTGTAATGTCAGGATCGTTTTTAAAGTCACCTACCGAATCCACAACATACTGTCGCTCCATTTGAGTGGTTGCACCAAGACAGTTAACCTGATATAAAAACAAGTCATTAATATCAGGTGAATAAATCCAACCGTCAGCCAGGTTTGTATCATCATAAAACTGATTGACATTAACTTCAAGGCCGACAGATTCGCCCCCGACACCAGAAAACACAAATACGCCTAAAAATGCCATTAAAAAAATAGATATAAATTGTGCTTTGTGCTTGCCGATGTCTCTCAACATCTTTTTTGCAAGCATACGCTCACCATTCTAAATCGGCGACCTTCTTTGGATATTCATTAACGGCAATACTTTCAATTTGACCGTTTTTAATCCGGATTACCTTGTCGGCTGCTTCGGCCAGTATTGCATTGTGAGTTACAATGACAACAGTAGTATTTTGATTGTTACTCATATCCTGAAGAAGATTTAGAATTAATACACCGGTTTTTGAGTCCAATGCTCCTGTCGGCTCATCACATAAAAGCATGGTAGGCTGTTTTGCAACTGCTCTTGCAATTGAAACCCTTTGCTGTTCTCCACCTGACAATTGTGCAGGAAACTGGTTAGCGTGATTTTTAAGACCGACAGAATCCAAAACGCTCAATCCATCGATATTAACATCAACAATATCCTTCATGAGTTCAACGTTTTCAAGTGCAGTCAAGTTAGGAATCAAGTTATAAAATTGGAAAATGAAACCAACATTTTTTGCCCGGTAAGCAGTCAACTGATTGTCATTGAATGATTCTATGTGATTTCCGTTAACTATTATCTCACCGGAGCTAACAGTGTCCAGACCACCCAAAAGGTTTAGAAGAGTTGATTTTCCAGCACCGGACGGTCCTAAAATCACAACAAATTCCCCTTCATCAATTGTGAAGTTTACATTATCCATAGCTTTTAAAATGTGATCTCCAGATTTATACTCTTTATTCACATTTTTAAATTCAATTATTGTACTCATTAATATTGCCTTCTCTTTATTAATTATCTGTTTATAATATATATTAAGTTTAGTATTTAAAATTTAGGTTAGCCTAAAAAAAATTAAAAACTAATTTAAATTGTAAAGTTTATTTAACTAAAAAAAGTGGTTAAATGAAAATTAAATCTCCCATTCACCACTTAATTTTTGCAGTTCGACCATTCTCTTAAACAAACCATCGCAAGCAAACAACTCTTCAGGAGAGCCTTGTTCTGCAATTTTACCATCATCCAAAACAACAATCTTATCTGCATTTGCAATTGTACGCATCCTGTGTGCTATTATAATAACAGTCTTGTTTTTAATCAGCTGTGAGAGTGCCTTTTGGATTTTGGTTTCATTTTCAACATCCAAAAATGAAGTAGCTTCATCTAAAAGAATCACATTTGCATCCTTAAGCAATGCCCTTGCTATTGAGATTCTTTGCCTTTGACCTCCTGACAATAGCTCACCGTTTTCACCTATATTGGTATCATATCCGCCAGGAAGCTTTTGGACAAATTCATCGCATTCTGCAAGTTTTGCAGCTTCAATTACCTCGTCATCGCTTGCATCCTTTCTTCCAACCCGAATATTTTCCATGATTGAATTGTTGAACAATATTACATCCTGAAAGACTATTGAGAAGTTTTCAAGAAGCTTTTCCGAATCAAGTTTTGACAGGTCCCTGCCTCCAAGACTGACTGTTCCTGAAACAGGATCCCAGAATCTTGCAGCAAGTTTTGAAACAGTTGATTTACCTCCACCTGAAGGACCAACCAGTGCAGTCACTTCACCCTGACGGGCTGTGAAATTAATGTCTTTTAGAACATCCTTCAAATCATCATAATTGAAATCAACATCCTTGAATTCAACATCATATCCATCCAAAGTATAATCTGTCAAACCACCCTCGACAACAAGGCTTTCAATTTCCTTGGTTCTGTCAATCTTGATGTCCATCATCAAAATCTCAGACAGAAACATCAATCCGTTTTCCACAGGAGCATAAATTGATGCTGAAGCTATTAAAAATATCAGCAGAGTGTAGATAGATACCTCTCCGTTCATGATTAAGTATGAACCAACTAGGATTACTGAAACAATTCCCAGTTTTAAAACCACATTTCCGGAGATTACACCTGCAGATGCCATCAGTTCTGATTTAATTCTTGACCGTTCAACCTTGCCTGTTAAACCGGACAGCTTTGATAAATATTCATCCTCATAATTGTATGATTTCAAATCCCTGATTGATTCAATACATTCCTGCATGGAATCTCCACATTCAAGCAAATCTCCCATGACAATTTCAGAACCTCTCTGAACAAGATTTCTAGAAACATACATTATTCCAAATGCCACAGGAACGACCCATAAAAGAGCAATTGCCAATCTCCAGTCAAAGATTAAAAGACCAATAGCCACTAAAATCAATGATACAATCGATCCAAGCAATTGAGGAATTGCATGTGAGAAAACATGCTCCAAATCAGTACAGTCATTCATTATTGTTGAAGTCAAATCAGCAAGGTCCCTTTTTTCGAAAAATGACAATGGAAGCTTTCTTAAATTCTCACCCAGATTTATTCTCCTGTTTTCACTTTCAACATATGTTGTATTGTATACAAAGTGATACTGTTTCCATGAAAACACAAATATTATTCCCAAAATTATTAAAATTGCCACAATAAACATTCCAAGGTTTGGGTCAACTATTTCACCACCCAGAAGAGGACCAATCCACATATAAAGAAGCAGTGCATATAATCCAACCGGGAACATGAATGAAATGTTTTGAAGTGCTGTAAAAATTATTCCCTTAACCAGATTATCTGAACCGTCCTTTGTAAGTGCGAACCTTTTTGTGAAATACTCTGACAACATTAAATCACCTCCCTTTTGACTTTCCATTGAATTGACTGGTTAAATTCATCCCACATTCTTGAGTATAATCCTTTGCTTTCAACCAATGCGTCATGATTTCCCTCTTCCACAACCCTTCCGTTTTCAATCACATAGATTTTATCCACATTCTTAACAGTTGACAACCTGTGGGCAATCATGATAACTGTCTTGTCCTTTGTTATTTCTGAAATTGCCTTTTGGATTAGATACTCGTTTTCAGGATCTGCAAGTGCAGTTGCCTCATCCAATATAATTATTGGCGCATCCTTGAGAATAGCTCTTGCAAGTGCAATTCTTTGCTGTTGGCCTCCTGAAAGATATGTTCCATCACTTCCAATGATTGTATCAATTCCTTGAGGAAGTTCAGATATAATATCATCACACTGTGCCAAACTCAATGCATTTTGAACTTCCTCTCTTGAGGCCCCTTTGCGACCGATAGCTACATTATTGTAGATTGAATCCTTAAACAGAGTAGTGTTCTGGAACACAAATGAAATGTTTTCCATAAGTTCCCTTGATGATATGTCCCTTACATCAACATCTCCAATTCTAATGCTTCCTTCATTGACATCCCAGAATCTTGGAATTAAAGAAGCAATAGTGGTTTTTCCACCACCTGACGGACCAACCAATGCAACTGAATCATTTTCATTGATTTTCAAGTTGATGTCGTTGAGTATATGTTCATCACCATCGTTGTTGACATAGTCAAAAATCACTCCGTCAAACTCAATTGAGTGATTTTTAGGTTTTTGAGGATTGACCGCTTCAGCCAAAGGTTTTTCATTAAGGATTTCTTCAATGCTGTCCAGTGCATATCCCGCAAGCATCCAGTCCTGTGAGACTGACATTATTTTATTCATCATTACTGCACAAATTGGTGTAAATATTACATAGAACAGGAAATCCGCCAGAAATTTGGTTTCAACGACTGAACCTGCAAGCAGTATTCCAGCAGGAATTAGTAATGCGAAAAACCCATTTATTGATACAGTGAATGCAGTCATTGGAAGCTGGGTAGAAAGTGCATAGTTTGCTGAGAATTTTCCATAGTTTCTAATGGCATCAATGAAGTTTTTAAATGAATAAACACTTTGCTGGAATGCTTTTGTTACAGGAATTCCACGTACATATTCAACCGCTTCTGAGTTCATCTTTTCAAGATACATCTGATATTTGGCCATGACATTTTGTGATTCCTTTGAAAACATCGGATACATGAAAACAAAACACAATATGATTGGAATCAAACAGATTGCACCTAAAAGCCAGTCAAAACTGAACAACAATATCAGAAATACAATTGGAGTCACCACTGCACCTACCAAATCGAAAAGATTGTGAGCCAAAAAGCCCTCTGTTTTAGCAGTGCTGAAATCTATAACCTTCCTAAGTCCACCACTGGTATGGTTTGAAAAGTAACCTAATGGAAGGCTAAGCAAGTGATTCATTGCCGCATCTTTCATATTCTTTTCATTTTTAAAAGCTGACAAGTGAGTGCACATCAGACCGCAGAAATTAAGGGCAATTCCCAGAAACGCCCATAAAAATGCACCCCACGCATATTCACTCAGGTTTTGTGCCTGTGAAAAATCTGGAGCTACACTCAGAAGCGCATTGACAACATTCCAAATATATATGAATGGAACTAACAAACATATAGCGCTAAAAGCTGATAATATCATGCCTAAGAGGGTTAGATATTTGTAGTTTCCAGAATAATTCAGTAATCTGATAAATTTATTTTTATTTTGAATATTTGACATAAACATCGCCTTAAAATTTAATTTAGGCATACCTAAAAATTTAAAATAATCCTAAAAGGACAAATCTTTAAAATTTCTAAAAAAACAAATAAAAGAACAATAATAAAGCATTTATTATAAAATAATTAGATAAACCTTGTTTTCATTATTTACTTTAAAAAAATTAGTATATAAATCTATTTGAACTGAAAAGACAAAAAGTATACCAAAAAGACAGAATTAATCTTTATACTCTGAAGGAGTGCAGCCGACATATTCCCTGAAAGCCTGTGAAAATTTTGAAGGAGATGAATAACCAACCATTTTTGACACTTCAGAAATTGAATAATCACCGGTTTCAATAACTCGGCATGCATAATCAAGCTTGTACTCCTTTCTCCATTTTATGATAGGTTTTCCATAAACTTCCTTGAAACAGTTTTTCAAGGAGGTTTTGCTAATGTCGTACCTGCTTGCAAGCTCATCGAGGGTGATTTTTTTATCCAAATCACGGACCAAATCATTTTTCACATTTTCAACTATTTCAGCTTGTCTTTTTGAAAGGGAAATTGATTCAGAGCGAGTAAAATTAGTTATTGAAAAAAACAGCAATAGCTCCAAACACTTAAGCTTATGATAGGATTTCCTGATTCGCTCATCTACATGATACAATTCCCCGATAACATGATCAATTTCCTCATTTGACCTTACAAGCACATAACCTTTAGAGTTGCGCAGACCCTCATAAAACTCAATCAAGTCAAAATCAGGAATATATTCCTTAACGTAATCATTGGCTGCATCAACATCAATGAAAATCTCCAGACCATTATAATATCCCAAAGGAAAGTCGGATAGGGTTTTAGTCAAATCATAAATGCTTATACACAAATCCCCCTTACCGAAATAGACTATTTTGTCATCTCCAACCGCATAGGAATACCTGCCGTCAGCACAATGGTTAATCTCCAATAAACGATTGTTGAGTTTCCCTTCAAAAAACACTTCATCAATATTTTCAATATGCAAATCCATATAAGCCAATATGACTCCAGGAAAAACAGAATACGCTTCCATCTTACCGTATTTGGCATTTGAACCCATTTCAATTATTGTTTTGTCATGCCCAGTTTTAATATTGAAATCCGAAACCATCACTTCATCAAAAAGCCCATAAAGATTTTCATTCATAACATTATCTTTAATGCAAATTGTATTTAAAAACATACCTCACCTGACATTAACTAGCAATTGAACATCAAGCCAAAATTGGAAATATAATGTACTAAAAAAACAGCTTAAAAACAATAATCTTTAAATATTCACTTTTTGATAAAATAGAATAAGTAATTTTTATCGCCCTAAAACAATTATTAGGACGTGAAATAAAAATTACATTTCTTAAACTATTATTACTCAAATAATAATTGGCAAACTAATGAATTATAAAAAACTAGTCATTTTGCTTATGGCATTATTTTTAAGCATAAATTTTGTTTGTGCAGCAGATAATGCCATCAATGAAACATTGGAGGCTAATTTAGTTGAATTAGATGAAATTTCAGCAAATGACAATGAAAATACGAGTATTCATCAAACAGGAAATCTTTCAGAAAATAATGTTTTAACAGTAAGTGGTGAACCTCAAAGCGATGATGCATCACTTCAAAGCAGTACTGACTCAACAAAGGCAAATTTAAAACTTGTTAATTATACTAATTTTGTTAAAAGCGGAGATACATATTATTTGTATTTAACCACTTCTAACGGCAAAGCGGTTGCTGATAAAAAATTAACTGTTGAATTTAATGGAAACACATACACAAAAACTACAGATTCCAATGGACAAATCGGCATTGCAGTTACATCAACTGCAACTACCGGCTCAATGAAAATTAACTTTAAGGGAGACAATGACTACAACGCATTTTCCAAATCAGTTAAATTCTATATTGACAAAGCAATTTCAATAAGAATTGGAAATACCCAATTGCTCACAAACGGTTTTTTGAGAGTGTATCTGTCAGGACCTAAAAGTTCAATAGCAAATAAAACAGTTAAAATAACTATTGGCGATAAAGTATTTACAAAAAAGACAACTGCAGAAGGATTTATTGTTTTTAAACCTAAACTCAGTGCTAAAACCTATTCTGTGACTGTGAACTTCAATGATTATTCCGTTTCCAAAAAAATCAAATGCATCAATGGAAATGTGAAAAGTCCACTCACTACAAAAATCGGCACAGTAAATGGAGTTCCTGACATTGACGTCATGGCAGATGATGATGCTCAATACAGCCTTTCTAAAGCACAATATCAGGAAGTTCTTAAAAGAGACAGTAATACTCTGTTTTTAATGGAAAACTATCAAAATATACATTCTTTAAATCCACACAGTCCCCTAAAATTAACCACATTATCAAACGGGAGAAATGGAATGTGATTGAACAGGCCATCAACATCAAAATGGTTAAAAAGAACAGTTATGGCTATTGGCCAGGTTCAATTACTGTTAATCTTAAAGGAAAATCATTGACTTACTGCGAAGTTCGTGATACTCAAAATACCGAATATACCTGCGGACCGACATCAGCAAGCGTTTGCAGCCAGGTTTTAAAGAATTATTTCTCTGAAAAATACTTCCCGGTAAAGATGCATGTGACACATGGAGTCAACATCGACGTTATTAAAAGTGTTTTGCAAAAAAATCAATTCAAGGCATCTTATTTCTACACAATGAGTTCTGGCATAAAACAGTTGGCTAAAGGAGGAGCGGCTTTAATTGCATATCTTCCAAACCATTATGTCACTGTCATAGATGTGAGCAAGGACGGCAAAAAAATATTGGTGAGCAATTCATATGGAGCATATGACGTTGGTGGAAACTCAAAGATTCCGACAGGTTGGGTCACACTGAAAAAGTTCAATGCAAAATTCAAAGGAATCTGTTTAGTCGTCAAGCTTAATTATAAGCTATCCACGGCCATGAAAACTAAAGTAAAGAATATTTACTCCAGTATGGGTTCCAATTGGGTTAGGCAAAATACAAATGAAAGAATTCCA
>CAZQWN010000022.1:0-9690 GCA_964596915.1 uncultured Methanobrevibacter sp. | reverse complement strand
TTACTCCAGTATGGGTTCCAATTGGGTTAGGCAAAATACAAATGAAAGAATTCCATATAGAGTGTTTTAAAAAATTAAGTTTCAAGTAATAGCCAGAATTCAAAATATCCTGCTATTATCCTTAACTTTTTTTCAAAAAATTACCAAGTTTATACCATCATTCAATAATGATTTCAAGGCTGCCAACATTATACAAAAATCAATACATATAAATTATTTCAAAACAAATAATTATATTATAATAAAATATTACAGGAAAAATGCAAATGTCATTCTATAAAGATGAAATGTTAATAATGCCTGCAGTGGACATTAAAGACGGAAAATGTGTTCAACTAGTTCAAGGCGAACCTGGAAGCGAAATGGTTAAAATTGACAATCCGGAACTTGTTGCAGCTCATTGGGAGAATTTAGGAGCAAAAAACATCCACGTGATTGATTTGTCAGGAACCATAGATGGTGAAACTAGCTTTAATGTGATTAAAAAAATATTAAATGAAGTTTCAGTTCCAATTCAGTTAGGCGGCGGAATAAGAGATATTGACTATGCCAAAAAACTTCTGGATTTGGATATTGAAAGGATAATTATTGGAACTATGGGGATCCAACACCCTGAAACCATTGAAGAGCTTTCCAACGAATACGGATCTGAAAGAATCATGATTTCACTTGACAGCAAGGACAACAAGGTAGTCATTAAAGGATGGCAGGAAAAAATTGACAAATCCCCTGCAGAAATTTCACAAAAGTTTAAAGAGCATGGAGCGGGAAGCATTTTATTTACGAATGTTGATGTGGAAGGCCTTTTGGGAGGATTTTATACAGAACCTGTGGAAGAGTTGAAAAAATCTGTTGACCTGCCTATTGTTTATTCAGGAGGAATTACAACAGTAGATGATATTAAAAAACTAAATGAAAGCGGTGTAGAAGGAGTTGTAATTGGTTCTGCACTTTATACTGATAAAATTGATTTAACTGAAGCTTTAAAATACCAAAAGAGGTTATGAAATGAAAGTAATGGCGACCGGAACATTCGACATACTTCACCCAGGACACGGAGTATACTTAGAAGAGTCTAAAAAACTAGGTGGAGAAGATGCTGAGCTTTATGTTGTTGTTGCAAGGGATGCAACAGTTGAAAGGCGCAAAAGAGTGCCTATCGTTGGAGAAGACCAACGTTTAGAATTAATCAAAATGTTAAAACCCGTAACTGATGCTTATTTAGGCGATGCAAACGGCGATGTATTTAAAATCGTTCGTGAAATCGACCCAGATATTATTACTGTAGGAGCTGACCAAAACCATGATATTGACAAATTGCAGGAGGCACTTGATAAAAGAGGGCTGAAAGCAAAAGCCATTCGCATAGAAAAATATCGTGACTGTGAGCTTGACAGCAGTTGTAAAATAATTAGAAAAATACAAAATACAGACTTTAAAGGAAAAATTATGGACAATTGTGAAGACTAGGAGACGTGAACATGTTTAAAGTAGCTATAATAGGAGCAAGTGGATATACCGGTGGAGAACTTTTAAGAATGCTTTCAAACCATCCTGAAGTTGAAGTAACCGACATTACATCAAGACAATACGACGGAACACCAGCACATAAGATTCATCCACACATTAGAGACTCCGGACTTGAATTTACTAACAAAAGTCCCTCTGAACTTGACGTGGATGTTGCATTTACTGCAACCCCACATGGGGCATCAATGAAAATTGTTCCGGAACTTTTAGAAACCGGAATGAAAGTGGTTGACCTGAGCGGAGACTACAGGTACAGGGATACTGCAGTATATGAAAAATGGTATGGAATGGAACACACCGACAGTGAAAACAAAGGAGTGTTCGGACTTCCTGAACTTTACAGAGATGAAATCAAAAAGGCAAAACTCGTTGCAAATCCGGGATGTTTCCCAACCGGAGGAATTTTATCCTCATACCCGTTGGTTAAAAACAACCTGGTTGACAGAATAGTTTTGGATTCAAAAAGTGGAGTAAGCGGTGCTGGAGTTAATGCCTCCTCTACTACCCATTATCCAAACATTGCAGATAACCTCAATCCATACAAGATATCCTCACACAGACACATGTCAGAAATCCAACAGGAATTGCATGGATTTGAAGGTGTAAAAGTATCATTCACACCTCACCTCATACCGGTTATTCGCGGAATTCAAACTACAAGCCATAGCTTTTTAAATGATGAAAATATAGATATTACACCAGAAGAAATTAGAGAGCTTTACATAAAAGAATACGGTGAAGAATTCTTCATAAAACTTATGGATGAAGGTGAAATACCTCATTTAAGTTCCGTTAGAGGATCTAACTTCGTACATATTGGAGGATTCGAAATAGATGAAACCGGAAGACTAGTGATGCTTTCAGCAATCGACAATCTTGTTAAAGGTGCATCAGGTCAGGCTATACAGAACATGAACATTATCCTTGGCATTGATGAGACCGCAGGATTAACTCACTTTGGTCTTCACCCATAGGAGAGTACAATGGCAACATTAATAATTTATTATTCACAGGGAGGAACAACAGACATAGTGGCTAGAACACTAGCTAAAAAGTTAGGTGCATACCTACTTAGAATTCAAGATTTGAAAAATCGTGAAGGCTTTGCAAACAGATTATTATCTTCAATAAATGCATTTAGAGAAACAAAAACAGAAATTGCGCCAGCAAATGTTGATTTGACACCATACGATACAATTTACTTTGGAACACCTACATGGTCAGGCAATCCCACACCGGCAATTTTAACAATGATTGACAGATGCAATTTAAGAGGAAAAGACGTGATTTTATTTGCAACAATGGACTCCAATCGTGGAGATGCAAACATTGAAAGGCTTGAAGAAAAAGTCAAAATGCGTGGGGCTCGTGTAATTGAGAGCTTTACCCTCGCAACCAAAAATAAAAGTCATGAAAAATTGGTAAGCGACACTGAAGCAATCATTGAAATGAAAGATTTGATGATGTATAGAAGGTAGATTTAATGGTTCAAAAAAACAGATCCGAATTGAAAATCGAAGCTATTGAAAACGGTACAGTGATAGACCATATCACTGCAAACAAGGCAATATACATTCTAAAGGTTTTAAATCTTCCGGATAATGAAACCCAAAATGTCACAATAGCCATGAATGTTTCATCCGGTGAAATAGGAAGGAAGGATATTTTAAAAATTGAAAACAGGGAACTTGATTATCAGGAATTAAATCAGATAGCTTTAATCGCACCAAAAGCTACAATCAACATTATCAGGAATTTTGAACCTGTTAAAAAGTATAAAAGTGTTCTTCCGGACAAAATCACATCAATTTTGAAATGTACTAATTCAAAATGCATTACAAATTATGAAAATGAACCAATAACACCTATATTTAACGTCATTCAGGATTATCCTCCTGTCGTCAGGTGCCATTACTGTGAAAAATTAATAAAAACAGAAGATATCGAAAAACAATTCGAATAATCTTCTTTAATTTTTTGTCAAATAATCTGCCAATCTTTTAGATAATGCAAGTATTGTTAATATTGGCGGTTTTCCGGGTGATATCGGCAATACGCTTGCATCACATACAAACAGATTAGATATTTCTGTTTCCAGGTTGCTGTCAACAACTTTACCGATTGGTGCAGTTCCTCCAGGATGTGCTCCACGGTATACTGTTGAGCCTATTGTTTTAGGGTCAACACCTGCTTTTTCTAAAATAAAACCTGCTGTAGCTACCCCTTCTGCAAGATATCTTATGTCGTTGATGGTATTTGTTTTTTGGACATAACCGTCACTGTGAACATGTCCTTTTGCATCATCAGGTGTTTTAACCATGATTGACAGGATGTCCTTGTCTTCAACATCACCATATGGAATGTTACCCTTGATGAATGAGGAAAAATGAGGAGCCAAAACAAAATTTTTACCCACAACAAGACCTGCCATCTGAACTTCTGTGTTGAAGTTAATGTCTTTTAAATATCCCCCAACGCTAACGAAGGGATCTAAAAACAGTTCCCTTCCAGCATCAACGATTCCTGAATTTTTCAAGATTACAGTCGAACCGATTGCGCCTGCGCATAATACCACCTTATCTGTCTTGAGAACTTTGATTTCATCATCTTTAGCATACCTGACGCCACATGCAGCCATATTGCAAAAAATGATGTCCATTACCTCGGCATCTGTAATTAATGTTGCTCCTGCTTCAACTGCCTCGTCAACGAAATCCTTTGCAGTCCACTTTGCATCTACAGGGCAACCAAATGCGCATCTTCCGCATTGAATGCATTCATCTTCCCTGATTGCCTTTGGCATCTTGCTTACTTCAAGACCCAATTCGGAAGCCGCATCCAAAAATAGCTGAGTGCCTTTACCTATATGTGAATCGTCAAGTTCATGAACGCCTATCAATTCTTCCACATATTCATATTCTTTGCTCAAATCAATGCCGAACTCATGGAGTTCATCGTCAAGCGCCCGCACCATATTCGCCATGGAGACAATTGTCGAACCACCTATACATGTAGTTGCGAGCAAGTCTATATCCGGCGCGTATTTATTATAATAGTTGAATGCATCTTTAGATTCTATATATGGTCCTTTTTCAAATATAGTAACCTCAATTCCTTTTTTAGCAAGTTCCAAGGCTAAAAGTCCTCCACCTGCACCAGTTCCTACAATTGCAATCATATAATTACCTACAAAATTTTCTAAATATAACATATGTTTTTTTAATATAAAAAAGTTATATTACACATGAACACAAATATAATATCATTATAAATCTATGAGATGATACTATGGAAGAATATATTGATTTATTCGAAAAAGTTATTGAAAAAACAACCCCAAAAGTAGATTACATAGATATTCGCTCAGGAATAGGCGAAAATACTTCCATTATCATGAAAGATGGAGATGTAGATGAAATTAACACTGGAATGAGTTTAGGAACAAGAATCAGAGTGTTAAATAACGGAGCATGGGGTTTTGCATACACAACAGACTTATCAAAAATTAATGAAATAACCGAAACAGCTATCAAATTATCCGAATCACTTAAGGGAGACGTTAGTTTAAGTGACAGCAATGTTGTAAAGGACGATGTTGAAGTGGACGTTAAAATACCTTTCAAAGACATATCCGTTGAAGAAAAAAAGGAAATCATGAAAGATGCGACTGCCTCCGCTACAATCGACAAGGTAAACAGTACCACTGCAAGCTATGCCGACAGTGAAGTTAAGGAACTGTTCATGAACAGCGAAGGCTCTGAAATACAAGTTAAAACATCAAGAGTCAGAATGGCATTGAACGCCTCTGCAACAGATGGAGAAATTATTCAATTTGGTCATGGCAGTCTTGGCGGAGTTAAAGGATTTGAAGTGATTGCAGATGCTGACATTGAAGAGTTTGGAAGAAACATCGGTGAAAAGGCTGTGAGACTGCTTGAGGCTAAACCTGCACCTTCCGGCCAGTTCACAGTAGTGGCTGACCCTGAACTGACAGGAGTTTTAATTCATGAAGCATTAGGACATGCCACCGAAGGAGATTTAATCTTACAGAACGATTCCATACTTAAAGATAAAATAGGAGAACAGATTGCATCAGACATCGTGAACATTTTTGATGACGCAAGCCGCAGGGACGGATTCGGATATTACCCTTATGATGTTGAAGGCGTTAAGACCAAACCTAATCAACTGGTTAAGGACGGCAAATTGATATCCCTTTTAAACTCAAGGGAAACCGCATCCCAATTTGGCATGGAATCATCCGGAAATGCAAGATCACTGATTGCAGACAAACCAATTGTTAGAATGAGCAATACATATTTGCAGCCGGGAAACAATAGTTTTGAAGAGCTTCTTGAAGACATTCCAAACGGAATCTATCTTAAAGGTTCAAGAGGCGGACAAGTGGACACCGGAAAAGGAATTTTCCAGTTCAATGCAGCTGAAGGATATCTTATCGAAAACGGCGAGTTAAAAGCGCCTGTCAGAGATGTTTCACTTTCAGGAAATATCCTTGAAACCTTAAAAAACATTGACGCTATCGGAAATGACTTTAAACTGAGTGTAGGATTCTGCGGAAAGGACGGTCAAACCGCACCGGTTGGTGACGGAGGCCCGCACACAAGAATACTGAACGCACTGGTAGGAGGCATGGGATGATGATTAGTGAAAAAGCTGGAGAGTATTTAGTGGAACTTGCAAAAGAATCCATTTCACACTATTTGGAAAGCGGAGAGAAATTAGCAATTCCTGAAGACCATCCGATCGAATTGGATGAAAAGTTAGGAGTATTCGTTACATTAAATGAGAACAACATGTTAAGAGGCTGCATAGGATATGCCGAACCAATTGAACCTGCAATCAACGCAACAATTGAAGTGG
The DNA here is from genome assembly GCA_964596915.1 of uncultured Methanobrevibacter sp. Classification (GTDB taxonomy): domain Archaea; phylum Methanobacteriota; class Methanobacteria; order Methanobacteriales; family Methanobacteriaceae; genus Methanocatella. The sequence continues at coordinate 3,279 of CAZQWN010000022.1, read as the reverse complement.
CAATTGCAGCTGCATTCAACGACCCTAGATTCAATGCAATTACAAAAGATGAATTTGAAAAGATTGACTTGGAAGTGACTGTCCTGACAAAACCTGAAATGATTATCGTGGCCCATCCGGACCAATACTTTGATGAAATTGAAATTGGCATTGACGGTTTAATTATTCAGAAAGGATATTCTAGAGGTCTGTTGCTTCCTCAAGTAGCTACAGAAAACGCATTTACGCTTGAAGAGTTTTTAGAACATACCTGCATGAAAGCGGGAATCAGTGCAGACAGCTGGATGGATGAAAGCTGTGACGTTTACAAATTCCAAGGACAAATATTTAAATAAGTGATTACAATGATGATAAACCTGAGTAATTCATGAAAAAGTTTGAGTATGTATCAGAGTTTGCATCAAACATTACCACATCCCCTCCAATTGACAAAGTACTTGAGAAGATCGTTCCTGTATCATGGACGTCCAGCAATAGCTTTGTGGTTTGTGAAATCTGACTGACAGGAACACTAACTAGAATGGCTGCAGGTTGAGATCCATAAACATGCCTTGACATCATGTATGACCATATCCAGTAAAACAATGGCTCTTCGAAACTTCCTACCCACTGCCGCAAATAACGATGCTTTTTTCAGGAGTTCAGGGTCGTTAACCATACTAATCTTTCTCTCGCCCTCAATTTATCGGAAGTTATAACATTGATTAGGCTTTAACCCATCTTGCAACCCACCCATCGTTACCAATGACGCAGTTTCAGGGGAGAATAACGCATACAACAACGTTATCAGTTTAACAACTGCACTAACACAAACCAAAAAAAAGAGGTTTGTAACAAATTACTGGCACTATCTCGTCGCACATCAAGAGTTTGATTACATGAAAAAGCTTTATTATTGATGAAAAAATAGATTCTTTTACAAATTGTCCGGCGAAAAAGTGGCAAGCATATGAAAATCAGACAGACTACTTTTTTACTAGAGAATTATTCACCACATTTATCCAGAAATTTACTTTTAAAATTTAATTAAAAGGCAGTGTCTAAAATTGTCATGATGATATAGTCTTAATATCCATTATAATGATTTATTAACCATTAATACATACTTTAGAAACTATTGAACTTTTTATATTAAAATTAGATTGTTATTGATAAGACTACAAAAAATAAGATGGACAAAACGAAATGTAATAAATTACCAAAAACAAATCAACACAGAAAATCAGATAAAAAACCAAAAAATCGAAGTTACATCATGACAATTTAGACACTGCCAATATTTATATTAAAATGAATATAGAAGATATTATATTACATGTGATAAAAATGATACCATTTGAAAGACTTGCACTAAAAATGTTAGAAGAACAAGAGCGAAAAGGTATAAGAAGATCCCAATTCAGACCTGGTTTAATTAATAGAAACCGTAAAGTTAGTATTGAGTGCGGAAAATTATAATATAGATTAAACATTTTTTTTAATCTATATTTTATGTTTCCAGTTGGAATTGAAATTTTGTATACTATTTGGCTCTGGTAAAATGTTTTTCATATAATTTTATTTTAATGTTGGTTAATTAACTTTTGTATTTTTTATTGAATTTCTTAACATTGGGTAGGAGTATTGTTTTTTGTAAATTTGCTTGATTTTTATATTATTTTCATGATTAAAGCAATAGTTGTGTGAGTTTGTAAAATTGATTTCATTTATAAGCAAATCTACTTAAATGAGGGAGTATAATCTATTATTTAATTATGAGTTTGTATATTGTCGAGTGTATTCGACAATTGCATTAACTTTAAATATGTTGTCGATTGTATTCTATAATTGTATTAATATTATTATTTTTGTAGAGTGTAGTCGACAAAATTTATATATTTTAAAATACAAAAATTCAAAATAAAGTATTGTGTTGTGAAAAAATGATTAAAAGGGAAATATACTTAAACCAAATCGAAAGGCTGATAGATAAGGAACCTATCAAAATCATAACCGGCGTTAGAAGAAGCGGCAAAACATACTTATTAAAAAGCATTCAAAAAGAACTTGAAAACCGTGGAATAAAAAAAGAAAACATATTCCTGATTTCATTCGAGTCCATGAAATACAACAAGATAGAAAACTTCAAACAGCTCGACGAATGCATAATAAACCTAACTGAAAACACCAATGGCAAAGTATATCTATTGTTTGATGAAATACAGAACGTGGAACACTGGGAAAAAAGCATAAACGCATGCAGAGTCGACCTTGACTGTGACATCTACATTACAGGATCCAACTCAGAACTACTGTCCGGTGAAATGGCAACACTGATATCAGGCAGATACTACCAGATAAACATCTACCCATTCTCATTTGCCGAATTCATACAATACAAAAAAGAAATGGAAAAAACAGACACCACTGATTTGGAGGAACTGTTTAATGAGTATGTTGAATACGGTGGAATGCCCCCAATACAGCAGGTTGCAGTCCAGGACAAATATTCCTATCTAAGCGATATCTACAATACAATACTTCTAAAAGACATCATCACAAGACATAACATAAGAAACACTGATATGCTGAACCGCATACTGGATTATGTGATAATGAATCTTGGAAAAAACTTCTCAGCCGGAAACATCTCAAAATACATGAAACACGAAAGAAGAAAAATATCAAAAGATACAATACTTGACTATTTATTATACTCCAAAAATGCATGCTTCATACACCAGGCTCCAAGAGAAGACATAAAAGGAAAAAAAGTACTCCGGCACAATGAAAAATACTTCCTCGTTGACCATGGATTTTACCAGGCAAAATACGGAGAAATAGAAAACATTGGCTCCATCCTTGAAAACATAGTATACATAGAACTTCTAAGAAGAGGCTATGACGTAAAAATAGGAATTATAAACGATAAGGAAATCGATTTCGTCTGCACCAGAGACAAAGAAAAAATCTACATTCAGGTAACTTATCAATTGGAAAGTGATAAAACAATAGAGAGGGAATTTTCAGGACTTGCAAAAATCAATGACAACTTTGACAAATACGTCTTGAGCATGGATAAAATGGATTTTTCCGGAAGCGGACTGAAACACAGAAACATCATAGACTTTCTAACATCCGACTACATATAAAATCTCACGGATTAGATTTAAAAAAAAGAAAAAAATGTAAAATAGTATTTAAAACTATTTTACTACAATTTTTAATCTTATACTTTTTGCAGTGAAGTCGTAGCTTTAAAAGGATTCAACGTAAACTACAAAGAGTGTATGATAAAAG
>CAZQWN010000021.1:25172-26596 GCA_964596915.1 uncultured Methanobrevibacter sp. | reverse complement strand
CAACCTGATACATAATTGTTATCTCCATCAAGCTCAAATGCTCCTCCACTGTACTCCGCCGTGTTTTTTGAAAACTGGCAGTTTGAAATTGAGACATTGCTTCCACTGCAATATACTGCTCCGCCATATCTGGAGGAACTTGATACGAAATTACAGTTCATGATGCATAAATTGTTTCCTTCCGCATTTATGGCTCCACCATATGTAATGCCCGATTTAGCATCGGAAACCCCATTAACGATTGTCAAATTATCCAAAACAACATTATTGGCATTAATATTAAATATTTGAGATTTTGACTTCGCATTAAGTTTAACATCACTTCCTGAGGATTTGATTGTAAGTGATTTGTTGACTACAATTGGATTTCCATCTCCAGAATATGTCCCTTCAAGCAGTATTGTGTCGTTTTCATTTGCATTGTTTATTAATGTTTGAATGGATTCAAATGTCTTGTCATTGACTACAGTTTCATTGTCTGCTGCATGTACTGCAGAGAAAGCTAAAAACAAAACAAGAATTATTGAAATTACAGATAATATTTTCTTCATAGTACACCTCGTCACATAACGATATGTAAAAATATATAACTCAATCAAAATAAATATTTTTAAAAAAAAAAGAAAACTTAAATAACCAAGAAGACCGCTAAAATCATCATCAATATTAAAAACAATATGAATGGATTATCAGCCTCTTTTTCTACACCGCCTGTCACTGTTGCATTGTTAGTGGCTGTTGAATTGGTTTGATTTACAATAATACCACTTTCAGCATTGACAGATGGAATTAAAGTTTTTATGTTATTCAAGTCATTAAATTTACTAAAATTATTGCCGACAAACTCATCCGCAGACTCATTATAATTAAAACAACCTGCCATTAACATTATATGGGAAAATTCAAAGGAATAATTATCATATTCAGACAGATTGCCACCATAATTGTTTAGATAATATATTATCAGGAATTTCAAGTATGCAGTTTCATTGTCAGTTAAATTGAAATGCTCAAATGAAGATGTTATTGAGTTATAAATCTTTAATGCGATTTCATAATTTTCAGAGCTTTGATTTAATGTATAGTTTTCAGGATTGGCAAGATAGATTTGATATTGAGCGTAAAAGTCATCACTTTCAGCCCAGTCAACATCAGATGAATTACCGTTATATTCAAGATAGGATATGATCCCGTATTTCAAAAATTCATAATTGAAAAATGTAAAATTAAGATTTTCGAAGTCCTCATCTTCAAAATCAAAATCTATGTCATCCCAGTATTCATCGTACCATTCCTCATCAAACTCATCATCCCAATCAGAATCATCATCCCAATCAGAATCATCATCCCAATCAGAATCATCTAAATCAGAATCATCATCCCAATCAGAATCATCTAAATCAGAATCATCTAAATCAGAATCA
>CAZQWN010000021.1:0-25072 GCA_964596915.1 uncultured Methanobrevibacter sp. | reverse complement strand
AGAATCATCATCCCAATCAGAATCATCTAAATCAGAATCATCTAAATCAGAATCAAGACCATCGTCCAATTCTAAATTATCATCAATTATTCCATCATCGTTTGATTCCATTAAATCATCTGCAGCATAAATAGAACCTACAGAAACTATTAGAAGCATGAAAATTATTGAAATTTTTAATAAATTTTTAAATGTTAAAGACCTCAAAAAAAATCACCTCAATAATAGTTTAATATTACCATATTTATACCATCTAAATTAAATACTTTACACTACATGAAATAGTCATTAGAGATTTACGCCAAATTTAATTGATATTGTGGAATTATCATCAGAAGACACCATAGTTCCGTCAATCTGCTTTAGCAATTGATCAAATAGAACTCCTCTTATGTCAGATCCAGATATCCTTTCCTTAATGCCCGAACCATTATCAGAATAGGTTAAAAGACATTCATCCTCAATTTTTTCAAGAGTGAAACTTATCTGACTTTCAGAATCATCATCAAATGAAAATGCGATTGACTGATTAATCATTTCATTTAGGAGAAACATCAGCTGAAAAATCCTTTTTGGATTCAGCGTGAAATCCTGTTTGATTTGTGTGGAAAATCCAATGTTGAATCTGATATATTGGTCATTGAGAATTTTAATGAAATCCTCCAAAAATTTATATGTGCTGATTAGGTGTTCATCTTCGGAGTCATACATCAGGTTTTGAATTGAGGATATTGATGCAATTGAAACACATGTGAAGTTGATTATTTCATCATCATCAATTTCAAATCTTCTTTGTATCTTTATGAATGCCAATAATGCCTGTAAATCGTTGTTCAGTCTATGATTATATTCTCTTAATACCAATCTTTTTTCATCAGGATTTTCTATCTTAAACACCCCCTATAAGAAATCCAGTTCGACTTTTTCATTGTTCAATATCTTGTTAAATGTAGAAATGTACCAGTTATATTCCTTGTTTTCCATGGTAGCCATAATATCTTCTACACGGTCGTCAATTTCCTTGATATAACTCTTATTGTTGTAGTCATGTGTTGTGAAGTAGTGAACCTGAATGGCATAATTTTTATCCTGTTTATGGAAGACATAATTCACTCCCATGTGATTCCAAACCTTATCATTGTCCCTTGAAGGATTTGAGAAATATTGCTTGGAAACCGGCACTCCGGAATCCGTTTGGTTCTCATTTTTAATTACCTTGTATCCCCCATCTTCCATAGCCCTGAATTTAGCTTCCGAAATGGCCGTGATATGGTCTTCAGGCCAGTCATCCCATGCATCAAAAATAATGTATCCGTTGGTCATTGCGTTTCCGGTTTTTCCAGACATGTTGAGTTCATCTGTGGTATTCCAATGATGAGGAACCTCATAAATGGAATTATCGAACTCAAGAGTCTTGTCTGTTTGAAAACTTAAAAAATTGTTGATGGAACCCAAATTGACTACAACTGTAAGCACCAATATCAATAATATTATATATGAAATCTTTTCCCTTAGAATCATATTTTTCACCTTAACTATTTGCCTTCTATTTCACCGACAGGAATATCTTCGCTGACTACTTCTTCAACATCATCATCACCAGTGTGCACCGTTTTGGCCCATGTTCTTTCTTTTCTGGTTAACATTTGATATGCAGTAATGAAAAATAGCGGAATCAAATGGAAACAATATAACCAATAACCGAATACACCATAAAGTAACTTAAAGAAACTGGTCTTGTCACGAGCTAAAGTAATTACTGCTCCAGGGAAAAAACCGAATGCGGAAAGAATTCCAATAACTAAAGGAGCGTCCATTCTGATTATTGTCACATTATGGAATACAATCCATCCGATAAGATTGACTGCAAAAACTATGAAACCAAAGAACACCAGCATGTTCAGGCCGTAAAATGCAACGTGTTCAAGAACACCTAACATTCTGAAAACCGGCATTGGAGATTTGATAATCTTTGTTCCGTATATGAATAATGTTTCAAAGTTACCGATAGCCCATCGAGCTCTCTGACGGAACAGCTGTCTCCATGTAGGAACGGCTTCCTGATAAACCCATGTTTCACCACAGTAACGAATTGCATAACCTTCAATCATTAGCTTAACGCTTAAATTCAAATCTTCGGTAATTGCAAAACCGTCCCATCCTCCGCCGCCATAAATGGCATCTTTTTTTACAAGCTGTCCGTTACCTCCTAAAAATCCTGCCTTACCCAAGATATCCTTTGCACGAACGATATTACCAAAACCTGCCAATTCAACGTGCTGCATATAAGTAAGCCAGTTTTCATCCTTATTGTACATCTTGATACGGGACTGGACACCCTGAACCTCTGTATCATTCAGGTAAGGTATGATGATATTGAGAAAATCAGGGTCTACCCTTGCATCTGCATCAAAAACGGCAACGACATCGCCTTTAGAAATTTCAAGCGCATCATTCAAGACAAAACCTTTACCCTTACCCGAACGTGGAGGGACACGTGTAATTATTTTCAAGTGAGGGAATTTATCTTTTAAACCAGCCAACACTTCACCTGTCCTATCCTCAGATCCGTCGTTGCAGACAATTAGCTCAAAGTTAACTTCACCATTGTAATAATAATCCATAGATGCCAAGCTTGTTGCAGTTTCTGCAATGGTATGCTCTTCATTGTGTGCAGGAACAATCAATGTAACGAAAGGAGGAACATCCCATTCCTTAACAGGATCCTGCTTTTTAAGGCTTACAATAGCTAAAAATATCATTATCGCTGACGGAATGAATAATATCCATTGTAGCCATGTGACATTGCGCATGAATAAACTTTCAACGATTAGAATAATGCTTAAACCCAAAATGATGGCAACATCTGTTTTTTCGATTATCAGTTCCTTATTTTTCTCGGAAACCTTATTTTCAGTTTTTATGATTGTTTTAATATCCTCTTCGTGTTTTCGAACAACCATTCCTATGGTCAATTCCAAATCTTTAAGGGAATACGGTTTGGCCAGATAACCGTAAGGTGCTGTTTTCAATGCTTCAAAAGCAGTTAAATCATCCGTGTTTGCAGTCAGAAATATTATCGGTATTCCCATTTCGCTGATTTCACTGGCTGCTTCAATACCGTTTGTATCTCCCTTCAGATTAATGTCCATCAGTACAATATCCGGAAACATTTCTCTGGATTTTTCGATTGCTTCAGTTCCCGTATCAAAAGTTTCAAGAACCTCATAGCCAAGGTCTTCCAAATCATACTTAAGGTTTAATGCAGTAATTGCTTCATCTTCAACTATGATAATTCTTTGTTTTGAGTCGGCATCCCTGGATTCGTAATGTTTTATCGCATCGTTTGATAACTTATATTCGTCTTTAGCCTTCTTCTGCAAATCGTCATACTGCAAATAATTCTGATAATCCAGCCTTTCATCATCTGTTCCAATAAGATTTTCACCGCCCTCAATTTCCAGAATATCATTTTCAGACATATTTTTATCTTTGGCTATGCCTCTGGCTTCATTTACCTTTTCGGATTCGACTGACTGACGGTTAATTGCCAAAGCAACATTTTTAGACAATGTATTAATATTATACGGTTTTGGAATGAACGCTGATGCTGGAGATGAGGATATTGTTTCATTAAATGTAATGTCGTCAGAGTTTGCGGTTAAATATACAACTGCCAAATCCAGTGCTAAAATCTTTTTTGCGGCCTGAATACCGTTTACATTTCCTTTAAGGTTGATATCCATAATTGTCAAATCGGGACGGAATTCAACTGCTCTATAAATTGCATCATCACCATTATCGACGATATCTATTACAGTATAACCCAAATCCTCCAAATCATATTTCAAGTTCAATGCAATAATGGATTCATCCTCAACAATCAATATTGATTTTGAATCTTCACCTGTCACCATTATAACTACTCCCCTATAAATCATCTATATGATAATATTATAACTATATGTTTGATTCTATATAAAATTAGGCAAAATTTCAACAAGACTATTATTTTAAAAATTGGATAATATATTTCTTCCAAGCTGTCTGCTACAAACAACAACCTGAAAACCTTAAAAAATGAACCGTAAAATCAATGCCCCAAGGACACTATTAAAAAAAAGAAAAAATGGGATTAAAACCCACTAACTAAGGATTTAACCCACTCAAGAATACCATCTATTGAAAATCCGCTGCTGGAAGCATTTCCCATAAAGTCACTTACCTGATCTTTATAAATGTTTACATCACCTTGAACGTTTTGCACTTGCTCAATGGTGTCTGCAAGGTTTTCAATATCGGTATTTGTAATGTTGATATTGTTGTTTTGAACATGATTGTTAATGATGTTCACAATTGTGCTGTGATCAGTGACATTGTCTTTTGAAACCTCTTCTTTAACGTCATCAACCAATTTTGACAGTGAATCTGCATCCACACCGGAATTATCAACAATTTCTGCCTGGGTGTTGATTTCATCGGTTGCTGCCTCTTTTACGCTTTCAGGAATTTCAACATTTGTTGCTGCTTCATATGAATTCATGATTCCTGCAAGAGCGGATTCACCAGTTGCAGAAACCGGACTTGTTACATATACATGTCCTGCAGTGATTCCAGCTGATTTCAATGCGGAAATGTACATATCTCCAGTGATTGTGGTGATTTTTGATTTGTCAACACTCACTTTGAGATTGCCATTGTCATTTAAATCCAATAACGCTGAGGACAATATTTGATTGGAACTGTAAGTTTTACCAGATATACCAGTGGATATTTGATTTACTTCACTAGCATAAATGATTCTTGAGTCTGCACTGTTTAAATCAACATTTGATTGACTTTTAAAGAAATCATCAACTGTTGCTTTGTAAGCTGAATTTGCGTGAGTTGCCTCACCATAAGTCACTACAACGGAATTTGCTTCGCCTGAAAATCCAACAGGAATAATCATGGCGAGTATGATTAAAGCCAGGATGGCTATAGTAATTTTACGCATTTTTTATCACCTCTGTAAATTCCTATTTTTAGTTAGTCAAAGTAGTATTTAAATGTTTCAGTTTTTTGGACATTGTCTAAAAATTCAAAAGTTCAAAATAGGATTATAAAAAATATACAATGATACAAGCTAAAATTTTAAAAATTGTTCAAAATGATTAATTTTGAAAATGAAAAATTGGCAAAATGTCAAATAACTACTTAGTACCAAGCAATGCATCATCCATTCCATTATAACCTATAGTGTTACCAGTCTTTTTAGCAGCATTTTTAGCTTCAACAGCTAATTTATCGACTTCATTGTTCATCACATTGTTGGAATGCCCCTTGACTTTAACGAAAAGTATTTCAGAGTTTTTAGATTCAATTTCACCCATCAGTTTCCAGATTGTCTTGACCAACTCCAAATTTTCAATAGGTTTTCCGTCGGATTTTCTCCAGCCTTTCCTCTCCCAGTTTTTAGCCCACTGTGTGAATATTCCGATGCAGTAGCCGCTGTCAGTGTATATTTCAATTTTATCCCCCTCACAAGAGCTGTCAAGAAAGTCTCTCATGGAGGCGTAAATTGCATAGAGTTCCATTTCATTGTTGGTGGTAAGCCCACATCCTCCAGACTGATTTGAGTCCTTTTGGCCATTAAAACATTTTATGAATGCCCAGCCACCTTCCTTGCGCAGGTATTTTCCGTTGTTGTTAATCATTGTTGCTGCACCGTCTGTAAAATAAGAATAAGTATCCATCTTTTCTCACCTCATAACCATATACATATTTTATTTAATAATATGGTAAATATACTTTAATTAGAGGTAGTTACTATGCAAAGCAAAATTTCAGAAATACTGGAAATGCAATTTCCACCAATCGTTTTATTGAAATCAGACACAAAACCGGAAAATGCAGTAGGACCTAAAGGTGAAAATGGGGGCTGTGTAATGAGTTTTGTTGCACAGACAATAGCTAAAAGAAAAACAACATTCTTCGGCCGTGAACACATTTCATGCGGAGGAATATCTGCAGGTTTCGGATGGGGATCAGGTATGGCCAATGAAGCTGCCATTGACTTTCAGGCAACATTTTTATCATTAGGAGTAGATTCAGCTCCACACAGAGAGGAATATGAACAAAGACTGGAAAACATGCCTAAACCAACTAGAGAAATGTTCACCCACGGTGAGAGAATCTACTGCGATTTTGAAACCGCAAAAAGCGGCATCAAATCAAGGCCTATTTATGATGAGGGACAATATGTAATCTTTAAGGGTTTAGAAAATCTAAAAGATGGAGAAATTCCAAAATCAGTCATATTTACTGTAAATCCGATTGAACTGACCGTGTTGACACAAATAAACTCTTCATTTAGAGACAACAATGCCTGCATCCTGACACCACAGGCTTCTGCATGCCAGGCCATCGGAAACTTTGTATTCAGAGAGGCTGAAAGCGATGATCCGAAACCAGTTTTGGGACCTATTGACTTTGCAGGAAGAAGCAAGATGAAGCATTTCATTCCAAACGATTACATGAATCTTGCAATGCCTTGGAAATTGTTCCTGAAGATTGAAGAGCTGAGCGAAAACAGCGTTCTTCAGACTGATTTATGGAAAAAATTCAAATGAACAAATGGATTTGAAAATTTGAATTTTTTAATTAAATAATTTATATTAAAATAAAATTTTATTAAAAAAATGATTTAATTGTATTATAAATTATAATAATTCCTAAATAAAAATTAAAAAAAAATAAAATATTTTCAACCTTACGGAGTTATCGTAAGGTTGAATATAATCCAATTATTTATCTAATAATTTTGGATTTTTTGCATTATCACTACTAATAACTGATTCCCCAAGTTCTTTTTCAAGAAGTTCACGGGCACCTGCAGCAACACCACCACCTCTCCTGGCTATTGGTCGACTTTCATCAAAACCATCAGGATTTTCTTTTTTGGAAATTCGTTTGGTTGAAACTTCTGCAAGCATATTTAACACAAGCTCAGTATTCGTCATATTATCTCTTAAACTTTCTTTTGTGAGGTTTTTATGGTTTTTGTACTCACGAGTTGTTAGACCAGACCATGCCCTACTAACATCATCAGTCAGAATAGCATGTTCAACACCCTCTTTAACACCTGAACGTCTCCATTCATCAGTTAATTCATTTCGAACTTGAATGGATTTTTCTCTTTGGCTAATCCATTCATCACTATATCATTTTTCCCTATAAGTTTGTATTCTTCTTTGGGAAATAAGTTCAGGATCAGCAATTTCTTCTAATCTTTCACGACCCAATCTTGCTAACCATAATTTGAATGGTTCTGCATTAGGTGATGGAATAGACTGAATAATTCTAAAAAGAGGTTCAGTAGTAACAACATCAGTTTTATGAAACTTATCATCTCGAGATAACATTTTAATATGTTCTACATCATTTAAAACATTACTGCCTTCTTTTTTCAAGTTCCTTTTTAAATCTGACCAATATCTGTTTGGATTTTTGCTTCCACTAAGAACCCCCACAACATCTACAACAGAGAAGTAGTACTCCTCAATTTCAGAATCCCATTTGGTTCTTATTTCTTCATTTTGAAATATTTTAATTTCATCTTATTTATGGCAAGGATACCTCATCCTCTTTAGGGTGAGGAGGAATTGCCATCCTCCAATCTATTAACCAACCTTTAATAGGTTCCAATAATTTCAACCGCCTACTACTTACACCTTGACTAATTACTGTTCCATCAAATGTTTTTAACTGGAAATAACCACTACTACGCTTACCAGTAATAAAACATTCCACACCATCATACATTACCTTATCATACCTCCTAAAACCATTAACAATATAATGTGACTGATTACGCTTACGCAACCCACCTTTACCAGGTTTACTCTTATGAATCTGACGATTATGGCGCCTTACTTTTTTAAACAAATACTCAATGTCTAAACATTCAGCATCCAAATTATGACTAATCACAAAAGCATCATTACTATGAGACTTAAACAACCCCATCTTTTCACGATTAAACTTAGTCAAATAACCAAAAGTCTCAAAAACATTACCAAACTCATCTTTAAGTGATTCCACTAATCTCTTTCGCATGATATTCATATGACTTGCATGTTTAAAAGATTTGACTTTTTTATTAAATTCCAACTTCCCACTATGAACTTTACCATGACAATCATGACATAACGTAACAAGATTATCCATACTATCAGAACCCCCATTACTCTTAAACAGTATATGATGAACTTCCAATCGAGTATATTTAGCACCACAAATCTGACAAGTATAACTGTCACGATTCAAAACAGCAGATTTAACATTATAAAAACCTTCTGCTTCACCATGCTGATACTCCACACCAGACACAGTAGGATTTTTCAACTTATGGGGATCAAACTCCGCAGTCTCAACAATAATCACATCCACCGGGAGAAAATTACAAACACGTTTAATAATAGTTAAATGACTATCAAGTTTATGCTGAACACTAGGAGCCAATAATCCTTTCCTATTTTTACGATTATTAAACCTTACAGAACGATAACGTAACTTACGATTCCTACGACACCTACGCTGACTTCTACGAGACTTTAATAATTTACTAATATCTTGTCTTAATTCCGCAGTAGCTTTAAACAACTCATCTTTACTTGTTGTTGCAGATAATCCAATATATCTACTTCCAGCATCAATACCAAGATTAACATGTTGCGTATAACCTGAAGAACCATACAATAACTGTATAATAAAAGGTGTACGATTCACCACTTTCGCTTTCTTTTCTTTTAACAATAATCTTGCTTTTCTTGGTTTACATGGCATCAATGGTTTGCCATACTTGTTTAGTACGTAAACAAACATGATGTTTACCTCCTATTCCTAAGTAAGTTATCCCTCGACAAAGTTATCCCAAGGTTTATTTATGAAGGGCACCGTTCCTACCATCTCAGAACTTTTAACCACCCCATCGTAGAGCAAGGGACTGGGATTAAACATCCAACTTGGTACCTATAATATTCTTGAGTAACATAGACCATAAATGGTCAGAGTCTATTAAACTAGTGAATTCCTAAATACTAGAAATCCACGGCTTCTACAAGCCGTGGCAGTTTAAATTCTTCATCCATTTTATCTACAACCTATGAATTAATAAGTTATAGATTAATTTAAATGTAACATGATTATATATTATTTTTTAAAAGTTTTAAATCATAATTATTAAATATAAAGAATTTTTAAAAGCAATTTTATGAAACTAAAACAATTTTTCTAAATTAAAGCAATAAACCAAAATGACAACAATTTTTTAGTGTGAAAATGTAAAACCTTTATTAATATATAAACACTAACAATTTAGCAATGATAAAGTTAATCACCCCTTTGAAAAATAAAATTGGATACATTATTGCAATATTTCTGTTTTTGATAATTCAGGTTTACTGCGATTTGACACTACCCCAATATACTGCAGACATTGTGGATATTGGTATTCAAAACACAGATTTCAATTTTATTATATCTACAGGAGAGATTATGCTTTTGATGGTGGCAATATCTGCTTTTGCAACAGTAGGAGTGTCTTATTTTTCAAGCAGGGTTTCATCAGGTTATGCAAAGGATTTAAGAAAAATTGTCTATAGAAAAGTCCTTAAATTCTCAAACCATGAACTGAATGAAATTTCAAGGTCATCACTGATTACAAGGTCAACCAATGACATCAACCAGCTTCAAAATGTTCTTGCAATGATTTTTACAACACTGCTTTTTGCACCCCTTCTTGGAGTCGGAAGCATCATAAAGGCATTTGAGCTTGGAACCGACCTTTCATGGATTATTGCAGTTACTTTTGTGGCAGTTATTATCCTTCTGATAATTGTCATGATCAGAGTGCTTCCCTATTTCAAGATTACTCAGGAAATCATCGACAGAATCAACAAGACTTCAAGAGAAATTTTAATTGGAATACCTGTCATAAAGGCCTTTGTAAGGCAGGATTATGAGCAAAAAAGATTTCAAAAAATAAACAAGGAATTTTATGATGTCAACATTTATGTATTTAAGACAATCCTCATCATGATGCCGTTAATGACCCTGATAATGAATATGATGGTAGTTTTGATTTTGTACTTTGGAGCTCAGGATGCAATAACCGGTTCCATCCTAACCGGAGACATCATTGCTTTTATCCAATATGCAACCCAGATTGTCACCTCATTTTTGATGATCGGGGCATTCTTTATCATGCTTCCAAGAATTCTCGTTTCCGGAAGACGTGTCAATGAAGTTTTAACAACTGAAATTACAATAACAGATGGGGATTTGGACGATATCAAAGAAAATTCAACCATTGAATTCAAACACGTTTATTATCAATATCCAGGAAGTGAAAAGGAAACCCTGAAAGACATTAATTTCAACCTGAAACCTGGAAAAACCACTGCAATCATCGGAGGAACAGGCAGCGGAAAATCAACCATCCTCAATTTGATTCCCCGCCTGCAGGATCCAACTTCAGGTGAAATCCTAATCGACGGAAAAACTATTAAAGATTTCAAGCTAAAAAGCTTAAGGGATAAAATCAGCTTCACCCCTCAAAAGGCAATACTTTTTCAGGGCACCGTCAGGTCCAATCTACAGACCGGAAAAAACAATGCATGTGATGATGAAATCAGTGCCGCACTGGATATTGCCCAGGTCGATTTTGTGGAAAATCTGGATGAAGAGGTTACACAAGGAGGGTCTAACTTTTCAGGCGGCCAGAAGCAGCGTCTTTCAATAGCCAGAGCAATTATCGGCAAGCATGATTTTTATTTGTTTGATGACTGCTTTTCAGCCCTTGACATGAATACCGAAAGAAAAATTAAAGACAACCTGAAATCACTTAAGGATTCATCAATTCTAATCGTTTCACAGAGAATTTCAACAATCATGGATGCAGATGAGATACTTGTAATTGACAACGGTGCAATTGTTGACAGAGGAACCCATGAAAGTCTTGTGGAAAGCTGTGAAATATACAGGGAAATCGTCAATACTCAAATTGATACCATGGAGGCATTATTATGAGTCCAAGACCAATCAGACGAAAGCCTCCCGAAAAACCTGTTGACAACAAAAAGGAAATAAGAAATATCCTATCCCTATTGAAGGACCATAAATATATGCTGGCAGTAACTGTAATCTGCGCTATTCTTTCTACGGCATTTACAATTATCGCACCATTATATATCGGCCGGGCCACAACCCTAATCTATGAAGGAATCAGCGCCATGACATACCATACCGGCACACTGGATTTAACCGGCCTCATTAACCTTTTGATAATAGTTATGATATTATATGTCGTCAGTGCAGTATTTTCATATCTTCAAAGTTATCTATTGATAAAAATATCAGTTAAAATCAGCTATGACCTAAGGGAAAGGCTGATGAATAAAATTCTCAGCCTGCCAATGGATAAAGTTGAAGAAAACAAAAGGGGAGATATCCTATCCAGAATAACCAACGATGTCGACTCACTTCAAAACGGCATTACACAGTCATTCATACAACTGACCACCGCTGTGATTACTCTTGTGGGAGTATTCATAATGATGATATCAATTAACATCTGGATGACCCTGGCAACAATCATACTTATTCCAATTGCATTTGGAGTAATCCGCATTATTACAAAATACTCCCAAAGCTATTTCCTAAAGCAACTGATTCATAAGGGTGCAGTGAATGCCCAAATTGAAGAGACCTTTACCGGCCATGACATCATACGTGCATTCAACCAGGAAGAAAATTCAATGGAGAAATTTGAAAAGGACAATGAAATGTGGTTTGACCAGGAATGGAAATCACAGTTCTATTCCAGCTTAAACGGACCTTTGATGAACTTCATTTCAAATTTCACATATGTCATAATAGCTGTCCTGGGAGCAATATTTGTTCTTCAAAGGGCAATTGCCGTTGGAGACATACTGGCATTTTTCCAGTATGTCCAGAGCTTTACAAGACCGATTCAGCAGATTAGCCGTGTCATGAACCAGATTCAGACTGCAATGGCTGCAAGTGAAAGGATATTTGAATTTTTAGAATTTGATGATGAGGAAAATCCGTCAGCAAAACCTATTACAGACATTGAAGAGTCAATAATCTTTGAAAATGTCAGCTTTGGATACACTCCCGATGAAAAGATAATCAAAAACCTTTCATTTGATGTTAAGAAAGGTGAAAAGATAGCTATTGTCGGTGAGACCGGAGCCGGAAAGACCACAATCGTCAAACTTCTAATGAGATTCTATGATATTGACTCAGGTTCAATTAAAATAGATGGAGTGGACATCAATGAATATGACAAGCATTCCTTAAGGTCTTTAATCGGAATGGTGCTTCAGGACTCCTGGCTGTTTTCAGACACCATCGAAAGCAATATACATTACGGCAATCTGAATGCAACTGAAGATGAAATTGTTGATGCATCAAAACAGGTTTATGCAGATAATTTCATAAGGCAGCTCCCGGAAGGTTACGATACAGAACTTAACGAGGACTCAGACAACATTTCCCATGGACAAAAGCAATTGCTGACCATTGCCAGAACAATCATTTCAACAAAAGAGGTTTTAATTTTGGATGAGGCGACTTCCAGCGTTGATACAAGAACTGAAAAGTTAATTCAAAAAGCTATGGATAAGTTAATGGAGAACAAGACCAGTTTCATCATTGCCCATAGGCTGTCTACAATCAGAAATGCGGATAAGATTATTGTAATTGAAAACGGTGAGATTATCGAGCAGGGAAATCATGAAGAGCTTCTGGCTCAAAAGGGATATTACTATAACACTTTAAATGCCCAACTGAAAGAAAATAACATTTAGGAAAATTCAAAAGAATATTATATGTCTAAAATATAATTACAATTAAAAGGTGAAAATTTGCAAGGCAAAAATAAAATCATTTTAATTGCTGTTATTTTACTGATAATTTGCAGTTTGCTATACTTTGGATTTTCAATGAAAAATGAAATTTCAATAAGCTCTTCAATGCTTGGAGACACAGACACTGGAACCGTTGAAAAATTCATTTACGGAAATGCAAGTGCAAACAACACAATAGCCTTGATTACAGGAATCCATCCACGAGAACCTCTTTCAATTGATCCCGAAATTAAAGCTGCAAAAGAATATGTGCGAGACCATGAGGATGTCAAAATCATTCATTATCAAGTAAATGTCACTAAAGACCCTCAGGATTATGAAAAGGGAAGATACAATGGAGAGCATCTTGTTCATGATTATGTAAATCCCGATGTTACCTCTTCAGATGCGGATTGCGTGATTATAAGTCATTCACATATTCCAACTTATGGTGAAGGATTTTACGTGGCAACACCCGAAATGGATGATGCGTCCGTCGACATATCCAACAAAATTAAAGATTCCAGTGACTTTAACTATTACCCTAAAACAGGCAACGAAACATACAGGTCAACTTCAGCCCAGTTGGTGTCATGTCCAATAGCTCAGGCAGGATATCCCACTTTCGTGTATGAAATACCTGAAGACATAACCGAGCATGATTCAACAAATAAGGCCAAGGAGCTGTTTGACATGATGGTGGAATTTGCCTGCAGTTAACTGCCATCGATTTCATCATATATTTCCAATGCTTCAGAGTGGTTCAAACCTGCTTTTCGGGAGCCGCTCTCCAGAGTGAAATCCAATTCGTTTTCTATTATAACACTTAGAAATTTTTTTTATAGGCCAGAATAGTGTTTGTGCCAACAATATCTTTTTGTTTGGCCAAATCCCCTTTTTTGCATTCTACCAAATCAAGCAATTTGTTGAAAACCTGATTGTTCAAATAGACTTCATTTAAATCAGTGATATTCTCATCCATGGAAAACAATATTTGAATTGACCCTTTAGTGACCTGTTCAAGTTTCAGTTCATGACTTTCAAAGGTCAAATTCATGTTATCCTTCAAATAATTAGTTAAAAAAGAGGTTAAATCATAGAAATTGTTAAATAATCCTTTCATGACCGACAGAGAAATTTTATGGTTTTTTACATTTTCACCAGAAATATGGAGATTGATATTTTCATCCATCATTTTTAAAAATTCATCTCTATCTTTAAGAATTATATCATATAACTCTTTAAAACTCCTATAATTACCAACTACCCAATACAATCAGGATATTTTTCTATGCGTTTTTCCATAGACTCCATTCTATCTTTAATATCATTTAATTCTTCATCATACTTTTCAATCGTATTAAACAACATTTTAATCACATTTTAATTTAACAAATCCTTTTAATTTATTATTTTTATAATCAGCGAGAAATAAATAAATCCCTTCAAAAAGACACCCCTCTTCATCATATTTTAAATTCAAAAAATCACCATAAATTCATAGGATTATTAATTAAACACACTATTATAAAAATTTTTTTCCAAACTTGTCGTTAAGTTATCCCAAACTTATTCCAAAGATTCATGACTAAGTTAAAGCAATTTTACTGACTTACAACAATTTTTCAAACTGACATCAATATTATTAAATAAATGCAATAAATAATAACACATGGATTTAAAAGATTTTCTAGATTATGTAAATAGTGGAAAAGAAGTAGAAAGCCCTTCCGAAGTTCAGGAAATGTTTGACAAATTGCTTCTTGAAGCAATAAGAATAAAAAGCAAATTGAACTGCGAATACCACACAGAAGATGAAATCCGAGAAATATTTTCAGAACTGACAGCACAACCCATAAACAATACATTAAGACTGGTGCCACCATTCCACACAGACTGTGGCAAAAACATCCACATCGGTGAAAACGTTTTCATCAATTCAAACTGCACCATGCAGGACCAGGGAGGAATTTATATTGGAGACAATGTTTTGATAGGCCACAACGCATGTTTGTTGACACTGAACCATAACGAAAACCCTGAAAAAAGGGCGAACCTTCTTCCGGCACCGATTAAAATTGGAAACGGAGCATGGCTAGGTTCAAACGTGACAGTTCTGCCCGGAGTTAGCATTGGAGACGGCGCAATCATTGCCGCAAATGCAGTGGTCAGCAAGGATGTTGATGCAGACACAATCGTTGCAGGCATTCCTGCAAAAGTTGTCAGAAAAGTCAGCAAGAAATAAGTCACCGAATAATTAAAATTACACTTAATTAAACCATCACTGACAATCAATTTTTTGTGAATTTTAATAGCTGTCTTTTAAATTATTGATTTAATAATCAGACTTTAGTAAATTGAATTATGTAATCTACATGAATCAAAGATAATAAATAAATTTTTGTTAAATTTGAGCACTGTCCTAAAAAACTAGTAATTAATATATAGTTTAGAAAACATAATATAATTAATTTAAAGGGATGTTTTTTATGTTAACAATTAATCAATGTTACTTGGATTTTGTAGATAAAATCCTAAAACAAGGAAAAGAAACTTATAAGGACTCAAATCACCATTTGGTTGAGAGTTTAGGGAATTTCTATATTATTGACGATCCGTTCGATTTGAAATTCAGGGCTAAATATCAGCATTACACACCTGAGATGGTCCTGAATGACATCAAGTCCGGAAAATTCGATATGGAAGGCTGTCCAATCAAAAGCGATGCACTTTATGAATATGTAAAATCAGCTGAAAATCCGGACGATCAGGGATTCGTATACACTTACCCTAACCGTATCTATGCGCATTTTGACGTTGACCAGTTCAACACAATGAAACAGAGGATATTGACAGCAACCGGATCAAACAGGGCGGTTGCAGTTACAATCGACCCGCAATTGGATGCTGACAGGGAAGACATTCCATGTCTACAGTTCCTGCAGTGCATCGTGCGTGACAATGAGCTTACAATCCACTGCATATTCAGAAGCAATGACATTTTCGGCGCATTCTACTCCAACATGTTTTTCATAGCATATCTCGGATTGAAAATGAAAGAAGAAGTCAACAAGGAAATTGTTGGTGAAAAATTAAACTTCGGTGGAGTTCACTACCACTCAACCTCAGGCCACATCTATAACACTGACTTAAAAGCAGCCCGTAAATTAATAAAAACAAATAAATAAGGTTTATTTTAACCTTATTTTTTAATTGTTATTGTCTTACTTATTTTTGCAGAACCGTAACTTGCTGTTAAAGTGAATTTGCCAACTTTTGACAATGATTTTATTTTAAAAACAGCAATTCCTTTAGCGTTGGTCTTGACTTTGTATGTTTTTCCCCTAAACTTAACAGTGACCTTCTTATTTTTTAGGATTTTACCCTTGTTGTTTAGAAGTTTAACGTTATATGTAAAAGTTTTGGATTTTTTAACTGTTTTAGTAGACAATATTAATGTAGGCTTTACAACAATCTTATTTGAAACCTTATATCCATTATAGGTTGCAGTTATTTTATAATTTCCAGCTTGTTTGCTTATTTTAAATGATGCATAACCGTTTGAATCTGTTTGCCTAGTGTAAGTTACACCATTAATGGTGAATTTAACACTAACACCTTTACCTTCCGCTTTACCATTGTCATCATATACTCTGACTTTATAATATAATCCTGCACCATAATACATTGTCAAATCTTTATTTCCATTTATTCTGGACACCACATTAATTGTTTGAGATTTTATCTCACCGGTTACCGGGTTTGTAATAGAAATTTTATAATTTCCAGGATTACTATCAATTATAAGTAGAATACATCCATTTTCATCAGTATTTACAGTTTTTTCAACACCCTCAACAGTAATATTAACCTCATTATTTCTCAAGACATTAGCATTTAAATCCAATAATTTTATAGAATATTCCGCATTATAAGCATATTTTGTTGTTGTTGGAAAAACTATAGTTGATTTGACAGTTATTGTTTTTTCAAAATTATGTTCATTATTTTCAGACAAATCATTAAATCCAATTTTAATCACATAACTTCCCACATTCAAATTAAGTTTAATTGTAGCTAATCCGTCATTGCCTGTTGTAGCTATGTAATTTTTACCATCAACTGTGAATTTAACCTCTTTATTTGAAACAGGTTTATTATTTTCATCGACTAATTTTGCAGAATATATGAAATTAGTTGAATAAATGATTAAATCGTCAGCAACCAATATCACTTCATTAGGGTTAACAACCACTGATGATTCGGAATCATTAAAACCATCAGCAGCAAAACTAGCTTTTACCATATTATCTGTATTTTTAAATACATAGGTTAATTTTGCAACGCCATTTTCAATATTTACTTTAATATTTTTACCATCAACATTGAAGATAACAACTCCGGAGTTGATTAAACTTCCATATTGAGTTAAAACACGAGCATTTACTTCAACAGGATTATATGAATCTACCACTTCCAAAATGGTTTCTGTGGCGATTTTATTTAAAACTGTAAATGCCTTAATACAGGCTACCTGTGATGCATAATTGTGGTCCGGATAAACCCATACCAACTCATATAAATCAATCCAGTTTATACCGTCATAACTAATGAATGAAATATTCTCATTATAGAATTCACTATTAAGGGATACATACTCTGAAATTGGAACTCCCGCTTCTTTATCAACTGCTATCTTAAATACAATCTCAAACACATCTCCAGTTTTAAGAGGGATTAAAGAATTCAAATCAATGGTTTTGTAACTTGGATTTGCAAAACCTGATTGAGTGAGTTTTAAAGCATCATTGACATAAACTGATAAATTCCAATAAGTATCCTTTTCAAAATAGGTAGATACTGCAGCCAAATACTCATCATCAGTTGCTGTGAATTTATTTTTGTACCAAACTGTTGATGATTCATTTAAGAAGTAATCAGTTCTGCCTGGAATGTCATATTGATAATTTTTATCATATTTTATTGTATCATTTAAAACAAATGCATATGAAACATATTTACCTGGCTGTGCAAATTTAGTATCATAATATGACACATAATAAAATCCTTTATCTCCACCTGAAGTTCCCCAACTGTTTTTAATAATCCAAGCTCCATTGCCCGGAGGAGTCACATTGTCCTTTTTGAAGTTTGATGCATTGTAATTATCATCCCAGCCTACAATAGCTACTGCATGGTTTGCACCGGAATCGCCAGTATAATAATGATTTTTACCGTTTTTAATATATGCACTTGACCAATAGGTACTGGTTGAAACAGCACCATAATCCATAATGGCCTTTTTAATGGCATCATTGTCAGTGTAATTAGATCTTGTTAAAAACACGATGTTTTGAATGTGAACTGAAGTGTTTAACAATGAAGACAATAATGAAGATGGATTATATGCATCATCTGTTTCATTAACCGGACCTAACCAGCTTGTAAGATAACCAGCAGCCATCTTGTCATATCCTCCCTTATTGGTTTCCATCGCCCAACCGTATTCGGAGTATTTTGAAGCTATATTTTTCATGTTTTCTTCAGATAAATCATATGTTATTCCAGTGGCTTTTAAAATAGCTGATTCCAGTGCGGCTGAAGCGGAAAAAGACCAGCAATTACCTCCATTACCCTGATTTCTAACAGGTGTTACAAAACCGTAATCCCTTAAATCATATGTTTCAGGCAATGTTCCGTTATAAGAAGGATTATAATGCATTAAAATGTAATCATTATCTTGAATTACATAGATTTGAGAGTTTTGATAAACATCACTGTAGCTATTTGCATTATTATTCTTAAATGTGTTATTTAGTTTATTATCATCAATATCATAATAAGAGTCTGAAAAAACTGAATAGATGGCTCCGCCTGTGAAATAAGCATTGTTATTTATAAAACAGTTTGAATTTATTTTGAAATCTTCAACATCGGCAACATACAGTGCTCCGCCATTTAAAGCTGAATTATTTTCAAAAGTTGATTGTACCAATTCAAATGAGGTGTACATTTTAAAAATAGCCCCACCGTAATATTTTGCTTTGTTATTTTTAGCAAAAGAATTATTTAATTTCAAATCACTGGACAGTGATGATATTGCACCGCCAAATAATGCAGAGCAATTAATCATTTCTAAATTGTCGGCTATTAGTTTGGAATCTTTTAAATAAATCGCTCCACCTGCATCATCAGCTGCATAATTATTAATGAATCTACAATCAGCTACGGTGACTTTCACTTCATCACATGCAATTGCTCCACCCCAATAGGTAGCATGATTGTTGGTAAAAACAGAATCTGTAATGTTCAGTGTACTATTAACCAACCGGATAGCGCCACCATATTGAGCAGAATTGTCTGTGAATGAACAGTTATCCAAAATAACAGTATTTCCACCATTTGTTGTAGCAGAATAGATGACACTATTTGTACCGGAACTTCCTCTAAAAATAGTATTGATTGCAGTTAAATTTGAATTTTTGTTAAGATTAATTCTCAAATTCAGTAAAGTAATATTTTTTAAGGTTATTAATCCTTTGGAAGTTAATCCAACATTGTAATATGAAACAATAGTTTTTTCAGGGTCCTGACCAATGATACTTAAATTAGAATAAGCTCTACTACTCTTAAGAGCATATTCTCCATTGGCTATATGAATAACAGAATTATCGCTTATGTTACTTAAATCTAATTCCTTATAGGGATTATCTACTGTACCGTTTCCATGGTCATTGTCAGTATTGGCATCAACAAAATACTCTGTTTGAACAACAGTGGAGTTTTCATGCCCCACCCCAGTATCATTATCCATCGCAAGCACTGGAGATGTTGCAATGAGTAAACAGAACATTGATAATGCAAATAAAAGTTTAATTTTCTTCAAACTATTGCCTCCGTTCTAACAAATTACATATAAATTTGTTAAAATGTATAAATTAGTATTATGTATTGACATTATACTATAAATAATAAGCGGATTATTTAAATAAAGAACAAAAACGAATTTTATATAAAAAATAAATGTAAATTTATAAATTACAAAAAATAAAAAAAATAATTAATTAATGAAATTAATTTGTTCCTCATTAATTAATATGTAATTAATCAAATCAGATGAATTCAAGTCTTCTTTTGTCAAATCAACGGCTGAAATTTGAGAATTCTTATATGTATTATAATACAGGATTCCATCCTGAGTATTATAGCATGAGGTATATATGGTATATTCATACAAGTCAGGATCATTTATAAAAGTACAACCGTTTTGCTGTTCAACTGATTTCAGAATATGGAAAAACTGTCCAACACTACTTGCCTCATCCGCATCAGAGTATGAATTTGCACGGGTAAATGCAACTTTTGCAAATCTTGATGATGAAGACAAATCTCCAGGAAGACCAACAGCACCCATACCTCTTGAATATTCATCCAAATCAATATCCCCGCCAAAAGTGTTTTCAGGATTCTTGTTTGATAAGTGCCTATAGTTATTTAATGAAAACAATTGCTTATCAAAAGGAGGATTATTTGTTAAAACCCCTACCGGATTGTCATATACCCTTAATCCATCATCCAACGGTTCAACCACAATAGCATCACCGCTATTATCAGAAATCATCCAATGAAGAGGAGATAACGGAAGCTCTTCTGCAAAGTTAATATTAACCAAATTTATTTCAGCCAATAACTTTTTTGCTTCACTAACTGAATCTGCACATCCCAGTATATATGGAATAAATTCGAATGGAGTGATATTCACCATGTCTTCTTCATATTCCCTATAGACTGCATTTCCTGCAAAGTTCAGGCCAGCCATAGCCAATCCTTTTTCATTGCATGCATCATAATACAACGGATATCCGTCAATACCTGCAGCAATTCCGATAATTGCATAGTGTGATTTAATGTCATCAATCTTTCTGAATTTAAACTCATAATTTCTTGGAGTGATTGTAACCCTTTCATTGTATGAAATTTCATAGTCAAAGTTACGACCGAAATAATGTTTGTCTGTTATGTAATTACTAGCTGTACACATAATATCACCTATAATTTGAATAATTCAACGCTCTTGATTTAATATCTCCAAATACATCATCAACAATTAGTTTTCCATCCTTAAATACAGTACGAAGATAATCTTCACCATCCTCATCAATAGAAATTGTTTTGAATGCATTATTATCGTTAATTAATTTGAATCTTCCTGTCTTTGATTTTTTACTGGAGTCCAACGGATTTTTAAATATGTCATGCCATTCACCATCCCTTAGCTGTGCTGAACACTTAAATGCATTTCTTTGGGTGTCACGGGTTACTGATGAGTGAAGCCCGCCCCCCATACCAAAGATAATGTTTTGGGCAGCCCATCCATTGGATTTCATTGCAAACAATATGTCCCTTATCTTTTGATAATTCAAACCGTCACCCCATAAAAGACCAATATTCAAATCAAACACCTTATATCCTTCACAGGTCAGGTGACTTCCAAAACCGTCTGACAACAAATTCAAACAATCAATTGTTGTGGACACCGGCTCACCACTGTCCGGCCTGAAGACTATTTTATTTGTCTCAGAATCCAAAAAGTTCAAAATAGCTTCATTCAGTTCACTGCCGGATTTTCCTGCCACTGTCAAAAAGTTTCTATAGTTGTATGAATCTATAACTATAGAGAGTATTCCCTCTTTAGCATTGTCAATTACATTTAGAATTTGATCAAATTCGCCTTCAGGACCAAGGGAAGTCATTACACTATGTTCTGTTGCCTGAACTGAAAAACCATATAAATTTGAATCATTGTAATAGTTTTCAGGCATTGTAAGTGCCGGTATTGTATCAGTACCTGAAAAACTAAGTAGATGAGCTGAACCGCATAACATTGATGATTCTGTGGAAGTTGCTCCACGATATCCAAAATCATGCAACATAAAATCCAAATTATCCTTAGCCGAACCTGTTACTTCCAAATAAAAGTTTGCAAGTTTTCTGACTTCTGCTGAAAGAGTAGCTACTGTTGAAGGATACCAGACCTGCAACAATAAAGATTCAAGATAATTAGGCAACCAGTAAGATTTTTTATCAGTGTTTTCGACAGTCATCAACACATTGCCGACATCAACTGGTGTTCCTTCAGCAACCGCCTTAATTTCAATTGGCAAATATCCTTCATGTTTATCTAAAATATATTCCCAACCATCCCTATTGAAGATGCCTTCTCCAATATGGGCAGTTATTAGGTTATCTGCCTGATTGATTTTCTCTTCTGTAACAACTTGACCTTCAAGATACTTTTTTAATATATATTGAAGTCCATAAAAGATAGTTTTGTTAAACTCCGCTCCAACTCTACTTTCAAGGTATGAATAAATATTTTCAGTCCCCTTTGGATAGAAATAGTGATGAGTTACTTTGTAACTATCGGTTAAAAGACAAATGTTATTTTCTATCATATTATCAACTTTATAACAAATATTGTATCTTATCAAATAAATATCTTGCTAAAAGTTGATTTAAAAAAAAAGAAATAAAATAGGGTTTATTTATAACCCTCAGTCAATTTTCTGTAGTGAGCCTGTGGATGGTCACACATAGGACATATCTCAGGAGCTTCCTTGCCCCGGTGAAGATATCCGCAGTTGTTGCATTTCCACATGATTTCTTCAGATTTTTTAAATACACTACCATTTTCAATGTTTTCCGCTAAAATATTGTATCTCTCTTCATGAGCCTTTTCAATTGTTGATGTGAGCTCAAAAAGCTCTGCAATATCAACAAAACCCTCTTCACGGGCAGTCTTTGCAAAGTTTTTGTACATATCTGACCATTCATACTTTTCAACTTCCATGGATTCTTTTAGATTGGTTAAGGTATCCGGAACGGATCCTCCATTCAAGAGTTTGAACCATACTTTTCCATGTTCCTTTTCGTTTGCTGAAGTTTCAAGGAAAATATCTTGGATTTCAACAAAGCCATCCTTTTTGGCCTGACTTGCATAATACGCATATTTCATATGGGCATATGCTTCGCCCTGGAGTGCTGTTTTTAAGTTTTCTTCAGTTTTTGAACCTTTTAATTTAGTCATAATATCAACTCCGTAAAATTAAAAGGCTTTTTTATACTATAAAAAGATTTGGTGATTGTTTGGTTACAAAAAAAGAAAAATAAGAAAAAAAGATTTAGATATAGCTAGTATCTTGTTTTCTAAAGTGTGCCTGAGGGTGGTCACATAATGGACATACTTCAGGAGCTTCCTTACCATAATGGATGTATCCGCAATTGTTACATTTCCATGCGATTTCTTCATCTTTTTTGAACACTTTACCTGCTTTGATTTTGTCAGATAATGCATTGTATCTGTCTTCGTGTGCTTTTTCAGTAGCGCCTGCTGCTTCAAATAAAGCTGCAATGTCATCGAAACCTTCTTCTTTTGCAGTTTCTGCAAATTCTTTGTACATTACAGTCCATTCGTGGTTTTCACCAGCTGCTGCATCTGCAAGGTTGGTTAAAGTGTCAGATACTTTTCCGCCGTTTAATAATTTGAACCAAATTTTTGCATGTTCTTTTTCATTGTCAGATGATTCTTGGAAAATATCTTTGATTTCAACGTAACCATCTTTTTTAGCTTGGGATGCGTAAAATTCGTATTTTACACGTGCTTGAGATTCACCAGCGAGAGCCGCTTTTAAATTTTCTTCAGTTTTAGTTCCTTTTAAATCTGCCATATTTTCATCTCCGTAAAATAATATTATTATGTAAATTATTTAAGTTTTACCAGGTCAAGACTTCCCCGTCAATTTTAATGTTATCATATACACAAAAAGTAAGGTTTTTATTTCCCAGGAGTATTGTGCAGGCCAAATCTCTTTCATTTGCTGAAATCATACTGTTTAGCTCTTCATATGCACCAATTTAATCGAATGTTTCAAGGATTTGCTGGAAATTCCCCTCTGAGATCATCTCCATGATAATATTGGATTATTCCTTCTACAAATTTCTGGGCTCGCTCATCAAGCAGGTAATCATTATCAACCAATCATTAATTGACACATCTTTAAAATTAGGATGTCCGATTAGAAAACTAACCATCTTGTTCATGACAATCATTGAAAACTGAAATAAGTAAAAAAAAATAAAAAAAGTTAAAAGAGCTTATTTGAAATTAGTTGCCCTTTCTTCAAAGTGTGCTTTTGGAAGTCCACATACAGGACATTTTTCAGGTGCATTAGGTCCTGAGAAAACAAATCCACAGTTTTCACATTTCCATTCAATTTCATCGTCTTTGTTGAATACTTTGTCAGCTTCAACATTTGCGAGTAATGTTCTGTATCTCTCTTCGTGTTCTTTTTCGATTGCACCTACTTTTTCAAATAAGAATGCAATCATTGGGAAACCTTCTTCTTTAGCTGTTTCTGCGAACTCTTTATACATTGAAGTCCATTCTTCGTTTTCACCGTCAGCTGCTGCATTGAGGTTAGCTACTGTGTCTGGAATTTCTTCATCATGTAATAATTTGAACCAGATTTTAGCATGTTCTCTTTCGTTTTTAGAAGTTTCCATGAAAATATCATGGATTTGGACATAGCCTTCTTCTTTTGCTTTTGCAGCAAAGTATTGGTATTTAGTATGTGCTTGGGACTCACCAGCAAAAGCTGCTTGTAAGTTTGCTTCAGTTTTTGTACCTTTTAAATCAGTCATAATTAACATCTCCAATAACACTATTATAAATTTCATTAAATAAAAAGTTTTTTAAAAATAATTTGAGCAAAAAAAAGTATGTAGTTTAAAAGTAAAACTCTCAAAAAAGATACAATATTGATTTAAACGTATTGATATCAAAAATCTGTTTAAAAAAAAGAAAAAAAGATAGATGAAAATCTATTCATCTAGGCCGAAGGATTTTTTGAGTAAATCTGCATTTACAAATCCTTCCTTGTAAATTTTACCAGTGGTTAAGTCATTGATAACAACTTCTGCAGGAGCAAACATTCCTTTATCGATTTGGTAGAAGTCAAATCCTGCTTCTTTAAATACATCAAAGAATGGTTTACCGTATCCGTCAGCAGCGGAAGATGGTAATTTAGCTGCCACTTCAGCGATGTCATCGCCTTCATCAGATTCTACATAGTAGTAAGTTCTTCCACCGAACAATACTGCAT